>NZ_BAAGPR010000198.1:0-7002 GCF_054783955.1 Streptomyces mayteni
CCGCCGCCGGCGGCCGGTCCCGGCGTCGGCGGGGCGGCCGGTGCCGGCGGCGTCGATGGCACCGACAAGGCCGTCGGGGTCGGGGCGGCCTGCGGCGGGCCCGCCTGGCGGAGGCGGGTCACCTCCGCGTCGGCCGGCGCCGGCAACCAGCCGTCGTGGCGGGCGAGGGCCTGGCCCGGCGACAGCTGGCGACAGGACTCGATCACCTGCGCGGGCGACGGCCGCGCCGCCGGGTCCTTGGCGAGGCAGGCCGTGATCAGGCCGCGCAGCGCCGCCGGCGCGGCCGTCACGTCGGGCGCCTCCTGCACGATGCGGTACATCAGGCCGTGCACGGACCCCGCGCCGAACGGGTGGCCGCCGGTCGCCGCGAAGTGGATGACGACGCCCAGCGCGAAGACGTCCGTGGCGGCCGAGATCGCCGGGGTGCCCATGATCTGCTCGGGCGCCATGAAAGCCGGCGTGCCCACCCGCACGTCCGTGCCGGTCAGCGCGGTGCCGTCGGCCGCCTGCGCGATGCCGAAGTCGATCACCTTGGGGCCGTCACCCGACAGCAGCACGTTCCCCGGCTTCAGGTCGCGGTGCACGATGCCGGCCGCGTGGATCGACTGCAGCGCCTCCGCCACCCCGGCGGCCAGCAGCAGCACCGTCTCCACCGGCAGCGGCCCGTGGTCCCTGATCACGTCGCCGAGCGAGAGCCCCGGCACATAGGCGGTGGCCAGCCAGGGCGCGGCGCCCTCGGTGTCGAAGTCCAGGACGGGCACCGTGTAGACGCCCTGCACCCGGTGCGCCGCGGCCACCTCGTGGGCGAAGCGGCGCCGGAACTCGGGGTCGTCCGCGAACTCGGCCCGCACCACCTTCAGCGCGACGGGCTGCCCGCCCGGCGTGAACGACAGGTAGACGCTGCCCATGCCGCCCGAGCCCAGTCTCGCCTGGATCCGGTAGCGGCCCACCTGCCGGGGATCCGTGTCGCCCAACTCCCGGAACCGGGTGGCGTCCGGACGCCGACCCCCGGAACTCTCAGGACCCGTCACTCCCGTCACGCAATGCCCCCCAGGTTCGACCGCCTGTTCGTGTACCGCGCGTCGCATCCTAGTGGGGAGCGCGGTCCGGCCGGGGCCGCCGGGCGAGCGAGGGCGGGCCATGGCAGAACCGATCGACGACCTCGACTACCCCCATGTCGGCGTCACCGCCCGACCGGGACCGGCGCCCGCCGGCTTCCACCTGCTCCGCGAGCGGATCCACCTCGGCCACGGCCCCGAACTCGCCGCCACGGCCGGCGAGGCGGTGCTGCGCTGGCGGATGCACCGCGCGGCCGGGGTGCGGGTGACCACCCGCGCCGAGGCGGCCGAGCCCGGGGTGCGGGTCTCCGTGGCGGTCGGCCTCGGACCGGTCAGGATCGGCGGCGACTGCCGGGTGGTGTGGACGATCCGGGAGCCGGACCGGATCGGCTTCGCCTACGGCACGCTGCCCGGCCATCCGGAGTGCGGCGAGGAGTCGTTCGTCGTGACACGGGAGTCGGACGACGCCGTCTGGTTGACGGTCACGGCCGTCAGCCGGCCCGCCGTCTGGTACGTCAGACTGGCCGGTCCGCTGGGCCGAACCGCGCAGCGGACCATGGCCTGGACCTATGGCAGGGCCCTGCGCCGCGTCTGCCGAGGCCGCCGCGCAGGGGGGTCACAGCCCTCATGACCGTGCTGTATGGTTCCCGGTGTCGGCACCCCAGCCGATGCCTTGTACTGCCAGCGTCGCCACTCCCACCCCGGCGGCGGCTGGCCGGGCGGACCGTGAGCCACCCCCCCGCTCCGGTCCGGCCCATTCGACGGGCCGGTCTGCCCACCCCCCACTCGGGCAGACCGGCCCGCATGGTTTTCTCCGGTTTCTCCACCTTTCTCCGGTCCTCGCCGGTCCTGGCGGTCCTCGCCAGCTCTCGCCGGCCCGCTCCGGTTCTCCGGCCCCCAGGACGGCTCCGGTTTCCGCGGCCGGCCCTCGGCGGCGTCGCCGCTCACCTACGCTCACCCCGTGCACCCGCTGCTGATCGCCGTCGCCGCGGCGTACGGCGCGCTCGCCGGCGCGCTGCTCGCCCGCCCCGCCTACCGGTTCGCGGCGCCCGCCGGCGAACCCTGGCGTGACGCCTGCCCGGCGGGCCATCCGCTGCCCGGCCGCGCCGCCGGGGGGTGGCTCGGCACCGGCCGCTGCGACAGCTGCCCGCCCGAGGCCGCGCCGCCCAGGTCGGCGAACGCGGCCGCCGTCGCCGCCGCCGGCTGCTCCGCGCTGCTGGCGGCCTGCGTCGGCGCCCGCCCCGAACTGGTGGTCTGGCTGCTCGCCGTCCCGGTGACGGTGCTGCTCGCCACGGTCGACCTCGCGGTGCAGCGGCTGCCCGACCCGCTGACCCTGCCGCTGGCCGGCGGCCTCGCCGCCGGGCTCGGCGTGGCGGCGCTGTTCCCGGACGCCGCCGGCAGCTGGCCCAGGGCGCTGCTCGGCGGCCTCGCGCTCGCCGGCTGCTACCTGGTGCTGTTCCTGATCAACCCGAACGGCATGGGCTTCGGCGACGTCAAGCTGGCGTTGTCCGTGGGAGTCGCCCTTGGGTGGTACGGCTGGCCGGCGGTGCTCGCCGGCACGTTCGTCGGCTTCCTGTTGGCCGCCGGCTATGGATTCGCCCTGGTCATCGCGGGTCGGGCGGGCCGCAGGACGGCCGTTCCCTTCGGTCCCTTCATGGCGCTTGGCGCGCTCGTCGGGCTGAGTGTGGCGGGACTCGCGACGTAATTCACGTCCAGATGCATCCGTCAGGCGCCGTCATGCGTTACGGTGGAAACCCCCCCTCGGGCCGGTCCGTAACCCCCCCCACGGACCGGCCCGCTTTCTGTCTCCGTGCCCCCGCCCGTCCGACAGGCCCACGCGGCCTCGACCGGGCCGGCGCGGCCGGGGCCCCTCCCCCTTCTTCTCCTCTCTTTCTTCACCGCCCCGCCTGGCCGGATCCACTGCTTCCGGTTCGTGCCGTCGGGCGGCGGCGCTAGAGTGCACCGGCACGGGGAGAGGGCAAGGAGGGGCTGACAGTCACCATGAGCGCGATCAAGAGCGCGATGAAGAACACCCTGCGTCGCGTCGCCGTCCGGCTGTACGCACGGCGGGTCGAGGGCCATCTCGACACCGCCAGGGGGCCCAAGCACATCGGCGTCATCCTGGACGGCAACCGCCGCTGGGCGAAGGCGGCGGGCAACACCACCAAGGAGGGCCACGAGGCCGGGGCGGCCAAGATCAGGGACCTGCTCGGCTGGTGCGCGGAGACGGACGTCGAGGTCGTCACCCTCTGGCTCCTCTCCACCGACAACCTGAACCGGCCGCCCGAGGAGCTGACCCCGCTGCTCTCCATCGTGGAGGGCGCCGTCCGCGACCTCGCCGAGGACGGCCGCTGGCGGGTCAACCACGTCGGCGCGCTCGACGTCCTGCCCGAGCGCACCAGGAAGGTGCTGCGCGAGGCCGAGGAACTGGCCGGCAAACGCCCCGGGATAGTGGTCAACGTCGCCATCGGCTACGGCGGCCGGCAGGAGATCACGGACGCCGTCCGTTCGCTGCTCGCCAAGCGCGCCGCCGACGGCCGGTCCCTGGAGGAGGTCGCCGAGTCGCTGCGGACCAGCGACATCTCCGACCACCTCTACACCCGCGGCCAGCCCGACCCGGACCTGGTCATCCGCACCAGCGGTGAGCAGCGCCTCTCCGGCTTCATGCTCTGGCAGAGTGCCCACTCGGAGTACTACTTCTGCGAGGCGTACTGGCCGGCCTTCCGCAAGGTCGACTTCCTGCGCGCACTGCGCGACTACGCGGCCAGGCACCGTCGGTACGGCGTCTGACCCCCGCGCCGCGGCTCACTCCGATGGCTGGCGAATCCGTCCAGGGACCATCGGCACTTACACCCCCATTTCCGGGCGCATAGCCTCGGTGTCATAGGCGATCACCACACTGTCACGAGGCGGCCGTCCAGGGCGTTCTTCGCATGAGATGCGCAAGGGGCGGGCATATTCCTCGCGGACCGTGCGTCAGTGCGGTCCGCCGGGAGGCCCGTTTGCGCAGCACGTCACCCCCTCGTCAGGTGGGGATCGGGGCCGGATCCCGGCCCGCGCGCGGCGGGCCGGGGCCGGTATTCAGCCCCCGGCGCCCTGGGCGGCGCCTTGATTCCACACCTCGTCCGAGGGGGTTCGTCCACACGTGGCCAGCAGCAAGAAGCGTTCCAGCGACCGGCGCATGTACGTCCTCGACACCAGTGTCCTGCTCGCCGATCCGGCGGCCATCACCCGTTTCGACGAACACGAGGTGGTGTTGCCCGTCGTCGTGATCACCGAGCTCGAGGCCAAACGCCACCATCCAGAGCTCGGTTACTTCGCGAGGCAGGTCCTGCGCCGGCTGGACGAACTCCGGGTCAAGCACGGGCGGCTCGACACGCCCCTGCCGATGGGCGAGCTCGGCGGCACGCTCCGCGTCGAGCTCAACCACTCCGACCCGACCGTCCTGCCTCCGGCGATGCGCACCGGCAGCGGCCGGCTGCCGGACAACGACTCCCGCATCCTCGCGGTGGCCCGCAACCTGCAGGCCGAGGGCCACGACGTGACGGTCGTCTCCAAGGACCTGCCGCTGCGCATCAAGGCGTCGTCAGTCGGGCTCGCCGCCGAGGAGTACCGGGCCGAACTCGCCATCACCGAGGCCGACGGCTGGACGGGAATGGTGGAGGTCTCGCTCGGCGCCGAGTCGGTCGACGAACTGTTCGCCACCGAGAGCGTCAAGGACGAGGCGACGGCCGCGCTGCCGGTGCACACCGGCCTGGTCATCTCCTCGGAGCGCGGCCGCGCGCTCGGCCGGGTCGCCCCCGACGGCCGGATCCGGCTGGTCCGCGGCGACCGGGAGGCGTTCGGCATCCACGGCCGCAGCGCCGAGCAGCGGATCGCGCTCGACCTGCTGCTCGACCCGGAGGTCGGGATCGTCTCGATGGGCGGCCGGGCCGGCACCGGAAAGTCGGCGCTCGCCCTGTGCGCCGGTCTCGAGGCCGTGCTCGAACGGCGGCAGCACAGCAAGGTGATGGTCTTCCGGCCGCTGTACGCGGTCGGCGGCCAGGACCTCGGCTATCTGCCGGGCACCGAGGCCGAGAAGATGAACCCCTGGGCGCAGGCCGTCTTCGACACCCTGTCCGCGGTCACCACCCGGGAGGTCATCGAGGAGGTGGTGGCGCGCGGCATGCTGGAGGTGCTGCCGCTCACCCACATCCGCGGCCGGTCGCTGCACGATGCGTTCGTCATCGTCGACGAGGCCCAGTCGCTCGAGCGGAACGTGCTGCTGACCGTGCTGTCCCGGATCGGGCAGGACTCCCGGGTCGTGCTGACGCACGACGTGGCGCAGCGCGACAACTTGCGCGTGGGCCGTTACGACGGGGTGGTCGCGGTCGTCGAGAAGCTGAAGGGGCATCCGCTCTTCGCCCACGTCACCCTCACCCGCTCCGAGCGGTCCCCGATCGCCGCGCTGGTGACCGAAATGCTGGAGGAGGGGCGCATTTAGTCGCCCCAACGGCGCGAACCGGGCGTCCCGGCGGTTATCCACCCGCCGGGGCGCCCGGCCGTCCGACGAAACCGCAGGCCGGCCCGTCAATTCCGGGTTATGCCAGCTTGACAACCCCCGACCCCGTGTGAGCTTTCCCACACGGGGTCGAATTGCCTCCGGGCTCTCGCTTCCGGCAGTGTGTGCCTCTGTCAGGCCCCGCATACGGCAACCGTTGCCCCCCAAGGGCACCGCAAGGACTGCGACTTACAACTGAACAGCCGCTCGCCGTATGCCGCCCGAAGCACCACGCGGAACCCGACACGCAACGCGCCGGGCTCCGTCCGGGCCAGCGCCTCCCGCCACGGCATCGGGGGAGGCCCGAGTCAGGGGCACGATTGTGCCCGTGAGGTGACGAGCGGGCGATGTCGGAAGGAAACCGTGTGACCGGGATTTCGGTCCGGGGATTCGCAGTGGCGTCCGCCACCGCTGTGACCACCGTCGGCGCTGCCGTCGGCGTGGCGTCGGGCGACGAGCAGGGGGCCGTCACTGACGGGGTAGAGGTCGTCGCGGCTGATGCGACGCTGCTCGCCGAGATACCCGCTGGCACGAATGCCCAGCTGCACACCACGTCGCTGACGCAGCAGGCGGAGGTCCAGTCCGTCGCCGCGGACGCGGACGCCCGAATCGCCGCCCAGGAAGCCGCCCGCATCCAGGCCGCCGAGGACGCCAACGAGCGCCGGGCCCAGGAGGAGCGCGAGGCCGAGGAGCAGGCGGAGCGCGAGGCCCAGGAGGCGGCGGCCGCCGAGGCGGCCGCTGAGGCCCAGTCGGCGAGCGCGTCTGCCGACTACTCCGTGCAGTCGTCGTACAGCGTCGCCGAGATCCAGCAGATGGCGCGCGAGATCGTCGGCGCCGACCAGTTCCAGTGCTTCTCGAACATCGTGGACCACGAGAGCGGCTGGGACTACACCGCGACCAACCCCTCCTCGGGCGCGTACGGCCTGATGCAGGCGCTGCCCGGGACGAAGATGGCCTCCGCCGGCGCCGACTGGCAGACCAACCCGGCCACCCAGATCCGCTGGGGCCTGAACTACATGGAGGACCGCTACGGCAGTCCCTGTGGCGCCTGGGACTTCTGGACCGTCAACAACTGGTACTGACGGCATCCGCTCCCGCGGCGCGTAGCTGAGGCGAAGCCCCCGAGCCCGGTCGGCTCGGGGGCTTCGCCGTGACCGCACTGATTCCCATCGGATATCCCGATGTCCGGCCGTCCGGGGTAACGTCGAGGCGCGTTTGCGGTGAGATGAAGCTGGGGGCGGAGGGACAAGGGATGTCGAGACTTGGTCGGCTCGGGGCCGGTTTGTCGCGCGTGGGATCGCGGGTGTCGCGACTGCGCGGCGACGCGGAGCGCGAGCAGGGGCGCCGGGAGCGGGAGGCCGGCGAGCGCGGCGAGGCGGAGGTGACGGCCGCGCGCGCCGCGGC
>NZ_BAAGPR010000199.1:0-6951 GCF_054783955.1 Streptomyces mayteni
GCGCGGCCTCCCGCCGCTCGGCGGGCGGCGGCCCGGCGGGCCGGCCGACGTGGCGGCCCCCGTCGGGGTCAGGGCGCTGGCCACGGCCGCCGCCGAGGCACGCTGGCCCGACCTGGCCGCCCTGCTGCTCGCGGCCCTCGGCTCGACCACCGCCCCCGCCGCCGGCCCTCGGCTGTGGGAGCGCGGCCCCACCCACCAGGACGCCTTCGGCGTCCGCCTCGGCACCACCCAGCGCGCCGCCGCCGCCCCGCGACCGGTCACCGTGGCGCTCCCCGAGGCCGGCTCGCTCGGCCTCGCGGGGCCCCGGGAGCGGGTGGCAGGCGTCGCCAGGGCCGCCCTCGCCCAGCTGGCCGCGCTGCACCCGCCGAGCGCGCTCGAGCTGGTCGTGCTGGCCCCCGGCCGGGCCGCCGACTGGTCCTGGCTCGGCTGGCTGCCGCACACCAGGCCCACCCGTGGCCAGGAGTGCCGGCTGCTGCTCGCCTTCGACGCGAAGCAGGCGGCCGCCAGGATCCAGGAGTTGACGGCGCTCACCGCCCGCCCGGCCGGCGCCCGCCGCACGGTGGTGCTGGTCGACGGCGACCCGGGCGGCGCCGAATCGCGGGCCGCCCTGGCCCACCTCGCGATAACGGGGCCGGCGGCCGGCGTCCATCTGATCGTGCTCGCCGAGGCGCCGCCGGCCACCCCGGCCTCACCCACGGCGCAGACGCTGGCCGCCGCCCGCGCGGCCTCCCCGCTGTTCCGCGCCTGCGGCACGGTGGGCCTGCTCACCGGCGCGGTGGCCACCTCGCTGCGGCTGATCGGCTCGGACGGCGCGGAGTCCCCGGCGGCCGGCGCCGACGCGGTGTCCGCGGCCTGGGCCGAGCGGTTCGCACGGGCGCTCGCGCCCCTCGGCGAGGAGACCGGGGGCCAGCCGGCCGCCCCCCGCCGCCCGGTGGCCACGGCGCTGCCGGAGAGCTGTCGGCTGCTCGACGCGCTCGAGCTGTCCCGGGTCACCCCCGGCACGCTTCGGGAGCGCTGGCACCGGAACGCCGGGCTGCCGCTGGTGCTCGGCGCCGGCGTGGAGGGCCCGGTCGCCGTCGAGCTGGCCGACCTGGCCACCCCGCTCACGGTGGACGGCGGCGCCGGATCCGGCCGCACCGAGCTGATGAACTCGCTGGCCGCCTCGCTGGCCAGCACCCTGGCGCCGCGCGACCTCTCGCTGCTGCTGGTCGAGGGCGCCGGCGAGGGGCTGCGGCCCAGCGCGGAGCTGCCGCACGTCGCCTCCTACGTGGGGGCCACCGACCCGGTGCGGATACGGGCGTTCGCCCAGGCCCTGCGCGAGGAGCTGAAGCGGCGGGCCGCGCTGCTCGGCGAGGCCGACTTCGGCCGCGCCCCCACCAGGACCCGCCGGATCAACGCCCCGCGCCCCCCAGCCGACCAGGAGCTGCCGCCGATGCTGGCGCGCGGCAGCGACCCGCTCCCCTGGCTCGTCGTCCTGGTCGACGACTTCGACTCCCTGCTGACCCCGCCGCTCGGCGCGCCTGGCCGGCAGGCCGCGGGTTCGGTGCTGCGGGTGCTCGACGCGGTGGCCGGCGAGGGCCGCCGGCTCGGCGTCCGGCTGATCATCGCCGGCGGCCAGGTGACACCGGGCGCCACGGCCTGGGTCGCGCTGACCGGCCAGCCGCCCGGGCGCGGCGAGCTGCGGCGCCCCGGTGGCTCCACCGCCTTCCAGGCCGGCCGGGTCACCGGCCGGATCCCCCGCACGGCCACGCTGCGGCCGACCGTCACCCGGCTCGACTGGGCCCGCGCCGGCGATCCCCCGACCGCCCGCCCGGTCCGCGAGCTGGGCAACGGCCCGACGGACGTGGCGCTCCTGGCCAGCGCGGCGGCCCGCGCCGCCGACACGGACCACCCCACCGCGACGCTGGTCTGAGCCCCCGTCCCCGCCATCCCTCCGGCGCGGTCGCCTCACGGTCAGCTTGCGGTTGTCATCAGGTTGTGAATGAACAGATGCGAACGCATCCGGACTTGTCTGACCGGGTTGCGTGCAGAGCCATAACATCCCGATCACAAAGGAGGGATGGTCCAGACCCCGGTCTTGCCCGCGCTTCCCCCCGGGCGTAGGACATTCGCCACAGGACATGCGGTGTGGCAGGGCCTGCAGCCAGCCGGCTCGGCGCATTGCCGCACCCTGAAGGGGTGAGGCGGTGTTCATGCGCGGTTCAGGCCGGGGATCCCGGCGAAGGGCCGGAGGAACCAGAGGAACCACTCGTGCCGTGATCGCATCAGTAACGATGCTCACGGTGCTGACGGCGTGCGGCGACGACGGCGACGAGAACCGGGCCGCCAGGGAGCCGACGATCGAGCTGCCGGACCTCAGCGGCCAGAACCTGGAGGTCGCGGCCGTCTGGACGGGCGCCGAGCGTGACAACTTCCTCCGGGTGATGGACGAGTTCGAGGCCAGGACCGGGGCCTCCGTCAGCTACGTGCCGAGCGGCGACAACGTGTCGCAGTTCGTCGGTTCCAAGATCGAGGGCGGCGCGCCACCCGACATCGTGATGGTGCCGCAGCCCGGCGTACTCAGGGAGTTCGCCCAGAACGGCTGGATACCCCCGGTCGGCGACCTCGTCCAGGAGCAGTTGGACGCCAACTACACGCCGGGCTGGCAGGCGGTCGGCCAGCACGAGGGCGAGCAGTACGGCGTCTACGTCAAGGTCGCCAACAAGTCGCTCGTCTGGTACAGCTCGACGGCCTTCGACTACGCGGGCGTCTCCACGCCCGCCGACTGGGACGCGTTCGTCGACACCGCGTGGACGGTCTGGGAGTCCGGCACCACGCCGGTCTCGGTGGCCGGCGGCGACGGCTGGACGCTCACGGACTGGTTCGAGAACATCTACCTCTCGCAGGCCGGTACCGAGGCGTACGACCAGCTGATCGCCCACGAGATCCCGTGGACCGACCAGACCGTCACCGACGCGCTGACCACGCTCGGCGAACTGTTCGGGCACAACCAGCTGCTGGCCAACGGCAACGGCGGCTCGCTACAGACGGACTTCCCGACCTCCGTCAGCCAGACCTTCATCAACCTGGAGGTCCCGGACGCGGCCATGGTCTTCGAGGGCGACTTCGTCGGGTCCGTCATCACCGACTCCACGGACGCGGTGATCGGCGAGGACGCGCTGGTCTTCCCGTTCCCCACGGTCGGCGACGGCGACCCGCCGGTGGTCAGCGCCGGGGACGCGGCGGTGGCCGTGGCGCCGGACGGCGAGGCGTCCGAGGCGCAGGAGGCCATGCTGGCGTTCCTCGCCTCCACCGACGCCGCCTGGATCTGGGCCGAGGGCGGCGGCATGGTCTCCCCCAACCGGTCGCTCGACCTCGCCGCCTACCCCAACGAGGTGCAGCGCGGCATCGCCGACGCGCTGATCTCGGCGGGCGACGACTTCCGCTTCGACCTCTCGGACCAGACGCCGGCCGCGTTCGGCGGCACCACGGGCCAGGGCATGTGGCAGGGCCTGCAGAACTTCCTGCGGAACCCGGACGACGTCCAGGGCGCCCAGGAGTACCTGGAGAGCCAGGCGGTGAGCGCGTATGGCGAGTGAGACCGCGACGGCCGAGGACCGGCGGACGACCCCGCCGCGGCCCCATGACGACTCATCACGGACGGAGACGGAGATCCCATGGCTTCCGGCAAGGCGGTGATCAGAGCCCGCCCCTGGGCGGTCGCCAGCTTCCTGCTGCCCGCGCTGCTGCTGCTCGGCGCGCTGGTCCTCTACCCCATCGGGTACTCGGTCTGGCGCAGCTTCTTCGACGCGTCGGGTGACGACTTCGTCGGCCTCGACAACTTCGCGGAGATCTTCTCCAACGAGTCGACCAGGACCGCGCTGCGCAACAACCTGATATGGATGATCCTGGCGCCCACGGTGGCCACCGCGCTCGGCCTGATCTTCGCGGTGCTGACCGAACGGCTGCGCTGGGCCACGGCGTTCAAGCTGCTGGTGTTCATGCCGATGGCCGTGTCGATGCTGGCCTCTGGCATCATCTTCCGGCTGGTCTACGAGCAGAACCCGGAACGCGGCCTGGCCAACGCGGTGTTGACCACGGTCCACGACACGTTCGCCGGCAGCTCGTCCTGGCCGGACGCCGAGCCACGCCCCGGCGGTTCGCTCACCGCGCAGGACGACGGCTCCTACCTGCTGGACGGCACCGTGTCGGCCGGCACCCCGGTGCTGCTGCCGCTGGTGGCGGTCCCCCAGCCGGAGTTGGCCGACGCCGAGCCGGCGGCCGCGGCGGCGAGCGACCCAGGACAGGTCACCGGCACGGTGTGGATGGACTTCACCCGGGGCGGCGGCGGCACGCAGGACGCCATCGACACCGACGAACGCGCGCTGGCGGGGATCACCGTCCAGGCGGTGCGGGACGGCGACGTGGTGGCCGAGGCCGACACGGCGGCCGACGGCACCTTCGCCCTCCCGGCCGAGGACGCGGACGGCGCCCGACTACGGCTGGCGGCAAGCAGCTTCACCGCGCCGTACAACGGCGCGAGCTGGCTGGGTCCCGATCTCATCACGCCGGCGATCATCGGCGCCTACGTGTGGATGTGGGCCGGCTTCGCGATGGTGCTGATCGCCGCAGGACTGGCCAGCGTGCCCCGGGAGACCCTGGAGGCCGCGCGCGTCGACGGCGCCAACGAGTGGCAGGTGTTCCGCCGGATCACCGTCCCGCTGCTGGCGCCCATACTCGCCGTGGTGACGGTGACGCTGATGATCAACGTGCTGAAGATCTTCGATCTGGTGTACATCATCGCGCCGAGCTCCAGTCAGGCCGACGCCAACGTGCTGGCGCTCCAGCTCTACATCTCCTCCTTCGGCGCCGAGCCCGACCAGGGCCTCGGCAGCGCGATCGCGGTGCTGTTGCTGCTGCTCGTGGTGCCGGTGATCATCTTCAACCTCCGAAGGCTGCGACGGGAGAACCAGCGGTGACCGCCACCACCTTGACCGCGCAAACGCCGGAGCCGGCCAAGGCCGGCGCACCGGCGGCCGCCTCGGGACCGCCGCCCCGCTCGTTGGGCTCCCGGCTGGCCTCGATCGCCGCGAGCGGCGCGGTGCGCGTCGTGCTCGTCGTGCTCGCGCTCGTCTGGCTGCTCCCGACGGCCGGCCTGTTCGTCTCCTCGTTCCGCACGCCGCGCGACATCGCGTCGAGCGGCTGGTGGGAGGCGCTGACCGATCCGGGGCAGTGGACGTTCGCCAACTACGACTCGCTGCTGAGCAACGACACCTTCACCGGCTCGCTCTGGACCACCATCGCGATCACCGTGCCCTCGACGCTGCTGGTGATCGTGCTCGGCGCGGCGGCCGGGTACGCCTTCGCCTGGCTGGACTTCCCGGGGCGTGACTACTGGTTCCTGCTGGTGGTGGCGCTGCTCGTGGTCCCGGTGCAGGTGGCGCTGCTGCCGGTGGCGCGGCTCTTCAACACGCTGGGGATCTTCGAGACGACGCTGGGCGTGGTGATCTTCCACTCCGCGTTCGGTCTGCCGTTCGCCATCTTCCTGCTGCGCAACTTCTTCGCGGAGATCCCGCGGGAGCTGCTGGAGGCGGCGCGGCTGGACGGCGCCGGCGAACTGCGGCTGTTCACCCGGGTGGTGCTGCCGCTCGGCGGACCGGCGATCGCAGCGCTCGGCATCTTCCAGTTCATGTGGGTGTGGAACGACATGCTGGTGGCGCTGATCTTCGCGGACGCCGGTTCGCCGCCGATGACGGTGGCGCTGCAGCAGGAGATGCGGCAGTTCGGCAGCAACTTCGACGTGCTGGCGCCGGGCGCGTTCCTGACCATGCTGATCCCGCTGGCGATCTTCTTCGCCTTCCAGCGGCAGTTCGTCGCGGGCGTGATGTCGGGCGCGGTGAAGTAGCGCGACGACATAGCGCCCCGTCCGTCCGCCGCACGTGGCCGCCGGCCCCCGTACCCGGGGACCGGCGGCTACGCCGTTCGGTGGGTTCGCGGCCGCGACACCTCACCCCTCCCCGGAATGACGGTACGGAAGAGCGATTGTCAGATGGTCCGGACAATCCCCTACCTGGATGTGGTGCCGTGCCTCGCTTCAGCATCATCGTGCCCGCCTACCGGGTGCAGGCGCAGCTGCCCGCCTGCCTGACGTCCGTGCTCACCCAGGACTTCCGGGACGTCGAGCTGATCGTGGTCGACGACGCCTCCCCTGACGCCTGCGGCGAGATCGCCGCCGAGTTCGCCGCCGCCGACCCCCGGGTCACCGCGCTCCGGCTCGACCGCAACGCGGGCCCAGGACCGGCCCGCAACGCGGGACTCGACCGGGCCACCGGCGACTACCTGCTGTTCCTCGACGGCGACGACACCCTGACACCGGGCGCGCTCGCCGCCCTCGCCGCCCGGCTGCGGGCCACCGGCGAACCCGAACTGCTGGTGTTCGGGCACGCCAGGGTCTCCTGGCGGGGCGAGGTCACCCCGGGCGACCCGGCGGGGGCGCTGGCCACCCGCTCCCCCGCGGTCACCTCGCTCGCCGGCCGGGCCGACCTGCTCCGGCTGCCGCCGATCGCCTGGGCCCGCGCCTACCGCCGCGACCTCGTCGGCCGGCTCGGCCTGCGCTTCCCGGCCGGCCACTACCAGGACGTGCCCTTCGCCTACCCGGCGCTGGCCGGCGCCGGCTCCATCGCCGTCCTGGACCGGATCTGCCTGCACCACGGGGAGCGCCGGCGCGGCGGCCGGGCGCGGAGCGCCGGCGGCGGGCACCTGGACGTGCTGCGCCAGTACGAGCTGGCCTTCGCCCTGCTGCCCACCGACCGCTGGCGGGCCGCGCTCTACCGGCGGATGGTCGCGCACCTCACCGCCGTCCACCGCGGGCCCGGGCTGCCGGCGGCCGACTGGGCCGCGTTCCTCCGCTGCTGCCGGGAGCTGTGCGCCAGCCACCGGGCCGCCGCCGGCGCCACCGCCATCGGCGGCCGC
>NZ_BAAGPR010000200.1:0-6899 GCF_054783955.1 Streptomyces mayteni
CCGCCAGAAGCGACACCCCCACGCCATCCGCATCCTCGCCCGAGCCTGGCTCCGGGTCATGTGGGCCTGCTGGCGCGACGGCACCTGCTACGACCCCACCACCCACCAAGCCCACAACAAGATCAACACACCCACCGAGGCGCCCATGGCGGCATAGAGGTTGACTCAGGGAACTCACAGGCCCAGCTCCTCGACGATGGCGTCGATGCGCGCGGTCTCGGCGTCGAGGAACTCCGTGAACTCGTCCCCGGTCATGAAGGTGTCCTCCCAGCGGTTCCGTTCCAGGGCGTCGGCCCACTCCTCGGTGGCCACCAACTCGGTGGCGATGTCGCGGAGTTCGGCGAGCTGTCCGTCGTCGAGCCCTGGCGGGGCCATCAGGCCGCGCCAGTTGGTGAGCACCACGTCCATCCCCTGGTCGACGAGGGTGGGCACGTCGATGCCCGGCACCGGCTCGGCCGCGGCGAGACCGAGGGCCCGGAAGCGGCCGGTCTCGATCTGGTCCGCGAAGTCGTTGAAGCCGCTGACGCCGACCTGCACGGTGTGGGAGAGGAGCGAGGTGGTGACCTCGCCGCCGCCCGAGTAGGCCAGGTAGTTCAGCTGGCCGGGGTCGATGCCGGCGGCGCTGGCCAGCATGCCGGCCAGCAGGTGGTCGGTGCCGCCGAGCGACCCGCCGCCGACGGCGACGCCGTGCGGGTCGGCGCGCCAGGCGTCGAGCAGGTCGTCCAGGGTCCGGTGCGGCGAGTCGGCGGGGACCACGAGGACCTCGTAGTCGTCGGCGAGCCGGGCGACGGGCGCCACGTCCGCCATCGTGTGGTCGGAGCCGGTGACGCGGATGCCGCCGAGCATCACGGTGCCGGTGACCATCAGCAGCGACTCGTCGCCCGAGCGGCCGACGGTCTGGCTGAGGCCGATGGTGCCGGCGGCGCCCGGCACGTTGACGACCTGCGCGTTGTTGACGACGCCCGAGGAGCGCAGCGCCTGCTGGGACTCCCTGGCGGCCAGGTCCCAGCCGCCGCCGGGGGCCGCGGGGGCCATCAGGGTGAGGTTGGTGCGGGCGCCCCCGCCCGCCGACTGGCCGGCCGCGTCGACGACGGCGAGGGCGATCAGGGCGAGCACGACGGCCGCGTAGCCGCCGGCGGCCAGCGGCCGTCGTGTCCAGGCCCCGGCCGTGGCGGGGCGCGGCGGGCTTTCGGATGGGTTCATGAGGCACCTCGGGCAGGTCGGCGCGACGCCACCACGGGTCCCGTGTGTGGTGGCGGCGTGATCGGCCATGCTGCCCGGCGTGCCGGTCGGTGTCAGCGGTTGGACGGCTTGGGGCCGTTGTGATGGTTGAGTTCTTTGTGATCGTGGGCCGGTGAGGGCTGGTCAGGGCCCTAGTCGGCGGGCCCGGCGCCGTGTGCGGGCGCGATCTCCTCGATGCGGCTGGCCAGTTGGACGTCGAGCTGGGTCACCTTGCCGCCGACGCTGTGGGTGTTGACGGCGATGTCGAGGCGGTTGTAGGTGACGGTCAGCTCGGCGTGGTGGCCGAGCTCCTCCTGGACGGCGGCTACGTGCACCAGCAGGGCGACGGCTGGCAGGTGGCCGGGGAGGGTGTAGTGGCGCTCGAGCCGGTCGCCGCGGGCGGCCCAGCCGGGTAGCCCGCTCAGGCACTCCGCGATCTCGAGCTCCGTCAGCGGCTGCGGTGCCATGGCACTTCCTTTCCAGGGGGCCCCGCTGCGGGGGGCTGGTGTTCCGCAGACTACGACGCGGCGGGGGTCGGCGCCCCCGCGCGCGGCTCGGCCGGGCGCGCCGCCGCCTCGGCCAGCCAGCGGCGCAGCACGCCGTGCACGGACTCGGCGCCGACCAGCTCGGCGCCGGTGTCCCCGCCCGGCGCGGAGAGCGCGATCGGGGACATCAGGAACGCCCGGCTCTGCTCGCCGCCCAGCCCGCCGTGCGAGCCGACCTGGTCCTCGAAGGCGTGCACCTCGCCCGTCTCCGCGTCGAGCGAGGAGTTGACCATGATGTCGGCCGCGTTCGGGAAGCGGGCGGTGCGCAGCACCGCCTCGGCCGCGCCGGGGCCGAACGGCGCGAGCGGGTCGGCGCCGCGCACCTCACCGGTGGCGAGCCGGTGCTGGGCGCCGCCGGCGCCCAGCACCACGGGCCCGTGCAGCTCGCTCCGCACCAGCAGGAAGCCGATCCCCGGGTGGTCGGCGAGGCGGCTGAGCAGCCCGGGGTGGCGGGCGGCTATCGCCTCGGCCGAGGCGCGCCCCGCCAGCCCAGGGAAGGAGATCAGGCCGAGGTTGCCGGAGCCGAGCACCACGGGCGCGCCGCGGCGGCGCGCGGGGCCGCCCGGCGGCTCTGGCGACTCCTCGGGGCGGTGCAGCGCGGCGCGCGCCGCGTTGCGCGCCTCGGCGCCCGCCGGCTCGCCCGACACGCCGGGCCGGCCGAGCTGGCGCGGCAGTTCGACGGGCTGGCCGCTGCCGGCCCGCACCAGCTCCTCCAGCGAGACGCCGTACCTGGCGCGGAAGGTCTCGCCCTGGCTCTGCCCGTGGTCGGAGAGCAGCACCAGGTGGTAGGGCCGGGGCGCGTACCTGATGGCCTGGGCTATCGCGGCGACGGACCGGTCGAGCCTGGCCAGCACCTGCCGGGTGTCCCGGCCGCGTGGGCCCGAGTGGTGGGCGACCTCGTCGTAGGCGACGAGGTCGGCGTAGACGGCGGTGCGCCCGTTGAGTATGTCGCCGGCCACCGAGGCGGTGACCACGTCCCGCTGGACGACCGTGGCGAAGGCCCTGATCAGCGGGTAGAGGCCGCCCCGCGGGACCCGGGGGCGCTCGCCGCGCAGCCGGGCGCCGAGCGACTGGCCGATCTCGCGGCCCAGCTCGGCGACGAAGGAGAGTGCCGTGCGGGCGGCGTGCGCCGGGTCGGAGAAGTACGCGAAGTAGCCGGCGCGGGAGCGCTGGCGGCGCCCGCGCCTGACCGCGACGGAGAGCACCAGCGCCACCTGCTCCGCACCGCCGGTGAACAGGTTGCCCCGGCTCGCGCCGTCCTCGGCGAGCAGCCCGGGGTGGCCGCTGCGCTCGGTGGCGCGGCGCTGGAGCTCGGCGGCGTTGGACGGCCGGTTGCTGATGATCACCTCGCCGGTGGCCTTCTCGTACCAGCGGAAGGCCGGCACGTTCTCATTGCTGCCGTGTAGGATGGCCAGCTGGGACGCCCCCGTCTGGCTCGACCAGTCGGTGCGCCAGGGCGTGAGCCGGTGGGTGGTGCCGGCCATGGCGGCGAGCGTGGGCATCAGGGGGCGCTCGCCGCCGATGGCCTCGCACAGCAGCTCGTAGCCGACGCCGTCGAGCTGGAGGAACACGGTGCCCGGGGTGCGCGAGCGGGGCGCGGGCTCGCCGCGGGTGGCGCGCCAGCCGGCCAGCCGGCGCATCCGGCGGCGCTGCGCGCCGGTGTCGCGGACGGCGAGGAGGGTGCTGGCGCCGGAGGACGCGACGGACATCACGGCGGCCACCACGGCCGCCACGGCGGGGCTGGCCTCGCCCCGCCCCTGGGGTATCGCGCTGAGCGCGACCAGCAGCAGCGAGCCGTTGAGCAGGAAGACCAGCAGGCCGAGCACCAGCGCGGGCACCAGCAGCAGGGCGCGCACCAGCCAGGGCCAGACCAGCGCGTTGAGCAGGCCGAAGAAGCCGGCGCCGAGCGCAGCGACGCGGCCCAGCTGGGTCAGGCTGTCCCCGTCGGCCGACTGGAGCCGGAAGCCGGGCATCACCATGGCGAGCAGCAGCATCGTCAGCGTGCTCACCGCCCACACCGTCAGCACCCGCAGCAGGGCGGCGCCCGCGCTGCGCATGGCCACGACCGGCATCTCACCACCCTCCCTTCGGCACCGGGCACCAGACGGAGCACCCTTCCACCCATTCTCCCCGTCTCGCCAAATCGTCCCCCTTGGCCCCCTTCGTCCCACCGGCTCCGGCCGCCCCACGCGGCGGCTGGCATGCTGGATGGCGAAGGACGACGGCGGGGGAAGGCGAGAGCGGGCGGCGGGCGCCGGCCCCGCTCGAACGACACCCCCTGCCGGAAGAGCGTTCGACGGCCGGAAGGAGTTCCTGATGCCGGTGGAGATCACCTGGTGGGGTCACGCCACCGCGACCGTGCGGGACTCCGGGACGACGGTGCTGACCGACCCGGTGCTCACGCCGCGCTGCGCCCACCTGCGGCGGCGCCGCGGCGACGTGCCGCCGGCGGCCGCGCGCGCCGCGGACGCGGTGCTGGTCTCCCACCTGCACGCCGACCACCTGCACCTGCGCTCGCTCGCCAGGGTGGCCGCCGGCGCGCTGCTCGTGCTGCCGCGCGGCGCGCTGCGCGCCGTCCCGCGCCTGCGGCGGCTCGCCGCGGGGCTCGAGGTGTGCGAGGTGACCGCGGGGGACAGAGTCAGGGTGGGCGGGTTGACGGTGCGCGCCGTGCCGGCCGCGCACGACGGGCGGCGGCTGCCGTTCGGCCCGCGCCGGATCCAGCCGCTCGGCTATGTGCTGGAGGGGGAGGCCAAGACGTACTACGCGGGCGACACCGACCTCTACGAGGCGATGGCCAGGGAGACGGGCCCGGTCGACATGGCGCTGCTGCCGGTCGGCGGCTGGGGGCCCCGGCTCGGCCACGGCCACCTCAACGCGGAGCGGGCCGCCGAGGCGCTGGCCGCGCTGCGCCCGCGCGGCGCGGTGCCGGTGCACTACGGCACCTTCTGGCCGGTGGGCATGGCGGCGGTGCGGGCCCACGAGTTCCACGCGCCGGGTGACGAGTTCGTGCGGCACGCGGCGCGGCTGGCGCCCGGGGTGCGGGTGCACCGGCTCGACCACGGCGAGAGCGTGCGGCTGGCGGTGACGGGCCGATGATGCCGGTGACCGCGACGGCGGGCGCCGGGGCCGCGCTGGCCGCCAGCGAGGCCGTCTCGGACGCCGTCTCCACCGACTCCACCCAGCAGGTCGTCGGCTATCCCTCGCTGTTCCTGCTGGTGCTGCTCGGCGCGCTGGTGCCGATCGTGCCCACCGGCGCCGTGGTCGGCTCGGCCGCCGCGGTCGCGCTGCACCACCCCGAGCCGGCGCTGGCCTCGCTGCTGGTGTTCGCACTGTCGACGGCGGCCGCGTTCCTCGGCGACGCGATGCTGTTCTGGCTCGGCCGGCGCGGCGTGCGCTCGCGCAACGGCTCGCGCTGGCTCGACCGGATGTACGAGCAGGTGGCGCCCGAGCGGCTGGCCAGGGCGCGGGAGCGGATCGCGGCCGGCGGCACCACCGTGCTGCTTGTCTCCCGGCTGGTGCCGGCCGGCCGGATACCCGTGATGCTGGCCTGCCTGCTGGCCAGGATGCCGATGCGGGCCTATCTGCGCGCCGACCTGCCAGCCGCGCTGGCCTGGGCCGCCATCTACCAGCTGCTCGGCATGCTGGGCGGCGCGCTCTTCCCGCACCCCTGGCAGGGGGTGCTGGCCGCGCTGGTCCTGACCCTGCTGATCGCCGCGGCCCCGCCGGCCTGGCGCCGACTGCGGCGGCTCCTTCACCGAGGCCACCGCGACCACCGCGACCCCCGTGACCGCCAGGACCGCCGCGACCACCAGGACCCCACCCCGCGACCGGCGCCCAGCTCCTCGTCGTAGCGCCCGGCCGCCGCCGCGAGGTGGCTGGAGAGCACCCACAACACCCCGAGGTCGAAGGCGAGTTCGGAGAGCGCGGCGAACTGGTTCACGGTGAACTTGAAGACCTGGCCGACCAGCACGTCCACGAGCAGAGCCGCCCACCACAGCCGGAACGCGGCCACCCGGTCCCGGCCGAGCCTGGCGAGACCGGCGAGCCAGAGGCCCACCGAGACGGCGGCGCACAGCAGGATGCCGACACTGGCGCCCTGCTGGGGATCGTTCCGCAGCTCTCCCCCGACGAAGTCCATCGGGATCCAGACCACCAGCAGCAGCGCCTCCACCAGGACGCACAGCGCGGCCAGGGCCAGCGCCACCCCCGCGCCGGCCAGCCGCTCGGCCGCCCGCCGCGGGCCGCGCGCCCAGGCCGTCGCCCCGGTGCGCCAGCGGCCGGCGGGCGCGCGCTCCGGCACCGAGGCCAGCAGCACGGCCAGCGCCCGGTCGATGTCGCGGTCCGAGCGCTCGACGAACCGCAGCGCCGTCCGCCGCTGCTCGGCGGTGAGCCCGGACGTGACGCCGGTCAGCGCGAGGTCAGCCGCGTTGGCGGTGCGCCGCTCCGCGGTGAGCCGGCCGAGGTCGGCGGTCCGCCGGCGCACCAGCCAGGTCAGCAGGAGCAGCAGGGCGAAGGTGGCGTAGATGATGCCGGCCGCCGGCCGGTAGAAGTAGCCCTGGTCGTCGGTGACCTGCTTGCCGACCTCGTCGATGAAGAGCCCGAAGCCGACGCCGCCGACCACCGCCCCGAGCTGCCGGCCGGCGCGCCCGAGCAGGCAGAGCCCGAGGAGGACCGCCACCATCATCAGCAGCCCGCCCCAGAGCATGTGCGCGATGTGCAGATCGCTGCCGCCGCCGCCCAGCTTGGGGTAGCCGGCCTGGGCGAGGAAGGCGCGGGTGGCCAGGACCGTGACGATCCCGGACAGCGCGAACAGCCGCACGGCCCCGGCGGCGCCGAGGGCACGCGGCACGAGCCGCCATCCGGCGCCGCCGGCCACCGCCGACCTGTCGGGCGCCGCGTGTTCGACGGCCATGGTTTTCCCTCCCCCGCGCGCCGAACCCCCCGGCGCTCCCAGGCAGCATCGCGCGCCGATCGCCGCGCGGGGATCCGGGAAGGCCCCGATCTCCCCCTCGGAGTTCCGGAAGACAGGCCCTAGTTGTTCTGTCTCGGGAGGTTGTGGACGGTGATGTAGGTCTCGGCTGGGGGATCTTGAATAGGTGAGGGCCTTCCGGGTTCGGTGTGGATTACGACGTC
>NZ_BAAGPR010000201.1:0-6897 GCF_054783955.1 Streptomyces mayteni
CCGGCGGCCTGCGGCTCGCGCCGGCCGGCACACCTCTTCGGCTCGCCGGCCGCCCCGGCCGCGCCGCGCGGAGCGCGCGCTGGGCGTGCCGGCCCCGCTCCGAGCGGAGCAAGGACGGGTGGGTGGGGGAACCCCGGCCCTTCGGGCCGGCAGCCGCGGGGACCGCTACCCCGCCACGCCCGCCACCTCCGTCACCGCCCGCGGAATGGCCGTCGGGCCGGCGACCAGGTCCAGGCTGAGGCCGGTCGTGGCGGGGGTGTCCAGGAGGGCGAGCAGCACCGCCGCCACGTCGTCCCGGCTGATCGAGCCCCGCTCCGTGGACTCGGCCAGCGTCACCAGACCCGTGCCCGGCTCGTCCGTGAGGCCGCCGGGGCGCAGGACGGTCCACGACAGGCGTCCGGTCCGCGACCTGATGTCCGCGTCGGCCGCCGACTTGGCCCGCAGGTAGGCCGCGAACACCGGGTCGGTGCCGGGCGGTGGCTCCCGGTCGGCGCCGATGGAGGAGACGATGACGAAGCGTCGCACGCCCGCCAACTCGGCCGCGTCGGCGAACAGCACCGCGCCGCCCCGGTCCATCGTCTCCTTGCGGGCCGCCCCGCTGCCGGGGCCCGCGCCCGCCGCGAAGACGGCCGCGTCGGCGCCTTCCAGGTGGCGGGCCACCTCCCCGACCGTCGCCGACTCCAGGTCGCAGACGGCCGGTTCTGCGCCGGCCGCCCGCAGGGCGTCGGCCTGGTCCGGGTTCCGGATCAGGCCGACGGCCTCGTCACCTCGCGCCGCGAGCAGCCGCTCGAGCCGCCGCGCGATCTTGCCATGTCCACCAGCGATGACTGTGCGCATGCCGTCGACCGTACGCCACCACACCCGCCACCCACCGCTGGCCGCACCCGGCTACCGCACCCGGTCGAGCGGCAGCGCCGCGACCGCGCCGCGTGGCGTCGCGTTGACCGCGCGGACCCAGTCGAGTTCGCTCTCCGACAGCGCGCGGTCGTACACCCGCACCTCGTCGAGCGCGCCCGTCATGTACTGCAGGCTGTCCGGCCGTTGGCCCAGGTGCACGCCGAACGTCGAGTTCCGGCTGACGCTGCCCGGCCGGTCGGCCGTGGCGAGCGCGGTGCCGCCGTCGATCGAGAGCCGCAGTTCGCCGTCCTCGCGGGTGAAGGCCAGATGGTGCCACTGGCCGTCGTTGTAGGCGCCCGCGGTGTCCAGGTTGGCGGAGGTCGGGGCCGACGAACCGTCACGGGTGGTGATCAGGGCCCTGACTCGGCCGCTCGCCGGCTCGCCGCGCACCCACACCTGTGGGTTGTTGGAGCCGACGCCGCCCATCCACAGGAACGGGTGGCTGCCGCCGGTGGCCGTGTACCTGAACCACAGGCTCACCGTGAAGTCCCCGCTGCCGAGCGGCTGTTCGGGCCGGTACGGGAGCCGCACCGCGTCGTCCCGGCCGTCGAACGTCAGCGCGGAGCCGAACCGTCCCTCGGTCGTCGTCGGGCCGCCGATCACCGGCGCGGTCCGCGCGCCGTGCGCGGCGTCCCTGGTGGTCGGGCCGGTTCCCGTCCGGCCGCCGAGGAAGGGCTCGCCGAAGTGGGCGAACCGGATCTCGTCCCGCGCGTCCACCGGGCCGGCCTCGTACATCAGCCCGACCGTCGCGTCGTCGATCTTCACCATGTCGGAGTAGCCGGCCCAGTCGGTGGTCACCAGCGCCGCCTGGTCGACGCTCTGCCAGGTGCGGCCGCCGTCCCACGAGGAGCGGACCATCATGCGGCGCCGCCGGTCGGGGTCGGCCGGCGAGGCGAACAGCAGCCGCGAGTCGTCGAACGGGATCACCGAGCCCTGCACCTGCGGGGTGTAGAGGTCGGGGAGGGTCCTGAAGGGGCCGGCGAAGCTCTCGCCGCCGTCCCGGCTCCAGGCGTGGCTGCGGTGGCCGAGGTCGGTGCCGCCCTGCTCGCGGCCGTTGATGTAGATGCTGCCGTCGGGCAGTTCCGCCAGCGTCGACTCGGACGGCCGTTGCCGGTAGGTGCGGTCGGCGGCCACCGGGTGGCTGTCGACCGCGCCCAGGCGCCAGTTGTCGCCGCCGTCGTCGCTGTAGGCGAGCGCCACGTGGCTGGCCGTGACGCCTTCGTCGCCCCAACTCTCCGCGTTGATGGTGAAGACCAGCCGGCCGGCGTCCGCGCCGCGGGCGAGCTGGATTCCGTGCACCGGGCCCGTGGCGTACCAGGAGTCCCAGTCGTCGGGCCGCAGTTCGGCGGCCAGGCTGCGCGGCTCGGACCAGGTGCGGCCGTCGTCGTCGCTGTAGGAGAGGTACGGGATCCGCTCGCACGGCGCCGGGCAGTCGCCGCCGCCCGGCAGGCCGGCGTTCCTGGTGGACGGCAGCAGGATGCGGCCGGTCTCGGTGTCGACCACCGGGGCCGGGTTGCCGTGCGTGTCGCCGCCGCCGTCGTCGATCACCTGGTACGGGCTCCAGGTGCGGCCGTCGTCCGTGGACCGCTTGACGACGATGTCGATGTCGCCGGCGTCGGTGCAGTCGTTGGTGCGGCCCTCGGCGAAGGCCAGCAGGGTGCCGCTGTTGGTCCTGACGATCGCGGGGATGCGGAAGCAGGCGTAGCCGCCGTCCAGGTCGGAACGGAAGAGCACCTGCTGTTCGATGGCCGCCTGATTGACGGCCGCCTGTTCGACGGCCGCCTGGCCGACGTCGCCGGACCCCGGCGAGGAGCCGGAAGGGGCGGCGAGTGAGGGGAGGGGGACGAGGGAGAGGGCGAGGGCCGCTACGGCGATCGCCGCGCGACGTGGGGTCAACGCCATGCCAGAACCAGCCTTTCGGGCGGGGTGGCTGCTACACGGTGCGGCTCGCTCGTCGGACATCGCACATCATCCGACGAACCGTCACGAAGTGTCTCTTGTTGCGAAGACCATGACAAGGAGCCATGGCCGGTCAGTAGCCCGTGGACTGCCGCGGCAGCTCCGGGCCACCGGCCGTCCCCGCCCCGCAGTACTCGCGAACGGCGCTGGTCCTGGCCACGATCCGACCACGGTGGATGACGAGCCGGCTGTAGGCGAGCGACAGCGCGTCGGCGACCGTCCGCCCGCGCACCGCGAGCAGCTCGGCCGGGAAACCGGCCTCGATCCGCACCTCGGGCAGCCCCAGCGCGGCCCTGGCCAGGTCGCTCACGGCGCGGTAGGCGTCGCCCGGCCGGCACACACCGCGCGCGGCCAGCTGATGCGCCACGTCGAGCGGATCGCCCCGCCCCACCGGATTGACCGAATCCCGCAGCGCGCCGCCGCCCGCCGCCACCCGCACCCCGGCCGCCGTCAGCAGCCGCACCGGCGCGCGGCCCCTGGCGGCGGCCAGGCCACACGGGCCGGGCGGCAGACAGATCACCGTCACCCCGGCCGCCGCCAGCTGCCCGGCGGCCCGCGCCGCCACCTCGGGCGCCAGCCGCGAAAGCCCGCCGCACGGCCCGATCGCCACCCCGGACCGGCAGGCGCCGGCCGCCGAGGCGAGCCGCGCGAGACGGACCGGGTCGGCGCCGTCCGTGTGCAGGTCGATCGCACAGCCGTGCTCGTCCGCGAGGCCCAGCACGATGTCCAGATAGCCGGCCGGATCCGGATCGAGGTCGGGCGAGCCGCCGAGCGCCCCCGCGCCCATCTTGGCCGCCTCGGTCAGCAGCGCCCGGTTCTCGGCGCCGGCCAGGCCGGTCAGCAGCCGGGGCACCGCCACGACGCTCAGCTCCGCCAGGCCGCGCAGCGTCCGCGCCGTCTCGAGACCGGCCTCCAGCACCGCCAGGCTCTCGGCGCCGCCGATCCTGACGTGGCTGCGCTGGGCGGTGGCGCCGTGCCCGAGCTGGGTCAGCGCCGCCTCGGTGATCCGCCGGCGCAGCGCCACCGGCGTGGTGGCCGGCGGTCCAGGCGGCACGCCGGTGAGCGCGGTGTCGTGGTGGGCGTGCGGCTCGGCGGGGGCGGGCAACAGCAGGTAGCCGGCGAGATCGACCTCCTGCGCGCCGGCGGGCGGGGCCAGGCTGCCCGGGGTGCCGACGGCCTCGATCCGGTCCGCGCTCAGCAGGAGGTCGACGGTGCGCCCGTCGGCGAGCCGAGGTCCCCTGAGTGTGAGCATCGCCATGGAGCGTACGGGGCCCGCGTGGCCCGGGAGGGCAAGGAGGAAATAGTCGTACCGCCGTGGTTGATCACCGGTTGGTCCCCACTCCCTAAGGATTTCTCCTTCTGCCCGGGACCGTGTAATCTCTTCAGCGCTCGCCCCAATAGCTCAGTCGGCAGAGCGTCTCCATGGTAAGGAGAAGGTCAACGGTTCGATTCCGTTTTGGGGCTCTGAGATGTTGGTCTCCTGTTCATCGGGCGGGAGCCTTTCATCTCAAGGGCGGCGTAGCTCAGTCGGTAGAGCAAACGGCTCATAATCGTTGTGTCACCGGTTCAAGTCCGGTCGCCGCTACCTCAAGTAGCCGGTTGAGGGGTCGCTCCTCCGATCGGCTACTCTCTCTGTGTTGAAGCAAGTGTTTCACCCGTCCATCCGTCAAGGAGCACTCACGTGGCTGCCACAGACGTCCGCCCGAAGATCACGCTGGCCTGCGTGGAGTGCAAGGAGCGGAACTACATCACCAGGAAGAACCGGCGCAACGACCCGGACCGCCTGGAGATGAAGAAGCACTGCCCGCGCTGCAACCAGCACACCGCGCACCGCGAGACCCGCTAACACCAACCGCAGAGTTTCGTAGACGAGGCCGCTCCCGTCCCCGGGGGCGGCCTCGTAGGCTGTCTGGCCGCGTCACCGTCACGCCAGCACCAGCCGATTCGAGAGGGATCCCATGCCACTGGACGAGTCCTTCGTCGGGCGGAGCTACCCGCCCACCGAGCCCTACGAGGTCGGGCGGGAGAAGATCCGGGAGTTCGCCCGCGCCATCGGGGACACCAACCCGGCCTACACCGACCCGGAGGCGGCCAAGGCCCTCGGCCACCCCGACGTGATCGCGCCGCCCACGTTCGTGTTCTCCATCACGTTCACCGCGGCCCAGACCGTCATCCAGGACCCGCAGCTCGGCCTCGACTACAGCCGGGTCGTCCACGGCGACCAGAAGTTCGCCTACTCCCGCCCGGTGCGCGCCGGCGACCGGCTCTCGGTGACCTCGGTCATCGAGTCCGTCAGCTCCCGCGCCGGCAACGAGATCGTGGACGTGCGCGGCGAGGTGCACGACGCGTCGGGCGAACACGTGGTGACCGTGCACACCAAGCTGGTGGCCAGGATGAGCGGGGCGGGGGAGTAGGCATGGCGGCACGGATCGCTTACGCGGACGTCGAGGTCGGGACCGAGCTGCCGGGCGCCGTCTTCCCGGTCGACCGCGCCACCCTGGTGCGGTACGCGGGCGCCTCGGGCGACTTCAACCCCATCCACTGGAACGAGCGGTTCGCCAGGGAGGTGGGCCTGCCGGACGTCATCGCGCACGGCATGTTCACCATGGCCGAGGCCGGCCGGGTCATCACCGACTGGGCCGGCGACCCGGGCGCGGTGCTGGAGTACGGCGTCCGGTTCACCAAGCCGGTCGTCGTCCCCGACGACGACCGGGGCGCCGAGATCGAGGTCACCGCCAAGGTGGCGGCCCTCCTCGACGAGGAGGCCCGCACCGTCCGCGTCGACGTCACGGCCCGCAGCGCCGGCCAGAAGGTCCTCGGCATGGCCCGGGCGGTCGTCCGCCTCGCCTGACCCGGCGTCACCGGGGCATGATCGCCCCATGACGACCGCATCGTTCGACCCGCGCGAACTGCTCACGGAGAGCCGGCTCGGAGTCCTGGCGACGATCAAGGGGGACGGGCGACCGCAGCTGTCGCCCGTCACGCCGTTCTACGACCGGGACGCCGAGGTCGTCCTCGTCTCGATGACCGAGGGCCGGGCCAAGACCGCCAACCTGCGGCGTGACCCGCGGGCCACGCTGAACGTCGTACGGCCCGACGGCGGAGCCTGGGCCACGGCCGAGGGCCTCGCCACCCTCGCCGGCCCCGGCACCGACCCGCGGGGCCCCGAGGTCGAGGCCCTGGTCGACTACTACCGCAGGGCCGCGGGCGAGCACCCGGACTGGGACGAGTACCGCGCGGTGATGATCTCCGACCGCCGCGTCCTCATGACCATGACCGTCACCCACATCTACGGCGCCCGCCTCCGCTGACGCCCCGGCTCCCCGACGAAGCGGCGTCCGCACTCCGCGCGAGCGGGGCTTCCGTGCTCCGCCCGGCTCACGGGCTCGGTCCTTCGGGGCAGGTATCGCTCTGCCGTCCGGCCCGGCCCGGCCGGGCAACGGCGCTTCGCGCGGCCAGGCCCCGGCGTGCCGCTGCCCGGTCCCACCGGGCGCACGACCAGGACGTCGCGGTAAACGCGGCCGCGACGCTTCGCGCGGCCGGGTCCCGGGCGTGGTCCTTCGGGGCAGGTCTGTCGATCTGCCATCCGCCCCACCCGGCACCGCGCTTCGCGCGGGAGCGCTGGGGGTGCGCGACCCGGACGTCGCGGAAAGCGCGGGCGGCCGCAGGCTCCCGGCTTCGCCGGCTCCTTCGGAGCAGGGCACCGATCCACCAGTGCGGCCGGCGCTCGAAGCGTGCCAGCCGGACCTACGGCCCGGGTTTCACCCGGCCACCGGGCCTGTCACAGCCGCCGGCCGCGGGCCCCCCGGCTTCGCCCGGTCCACCTCGCTGCGCCCCGCGCGAGCGGGCTGGGCTCGCCGGGCCGCAGGTCCGGGCTCCGCCCGGCCCGCACGGCTGTCCGGCCGCCGGCCGCGGGCCCCCCGGCTTCGCCCGGTCCACCTCGCTGCGCCCCGCGCGGGCGGGCTGGCTCGCTGGGCCGCAGGTCTGGGCTCCGCCCGGCCCGTACGGCCGCCGGCCGCAGGCCCCCGGCTACGCCCGGTC
>NZ_BAAGPR010000202.1:0-6675 GCF_054783955.1 Streptomyces mayteni
CGAGGCCTACCTGAACGGCGGCCCCGCACCCACGTTCACCTACCACCGCTTCTGGGCCCAAGCCGACATCGCCATCGCCCTCTCCACCTACTCGGACCTCTTCGAGTAGCACCGGACCGGCACCGACCGATCGGAGCCCCGGGGCGCAATCGCCCCGGGGCTCTGATCCGTTAACACATAACTCCCGCTATGGTGTTCGCCACTCGATAGGAACGAGTGGAAGAACGGGGAGAACGTGACTCCGCTCCCCATCCAGAAGGAGGGGGCTTCCAGCCTCACGGCTGCGGTCCAGCCCGAACCGACCCTTTTCGGGACAGGGGGAACTTATCACGGGGACGAGGGAGACGACTCCCCCACCGGTCATGGCCGGCGCCTCCCTCGCTAGGAGAGCGATGGACTACTGCACCACCTGCCAACGGCACCTCAACGGCGCGCTGATATGCCCGGGTTGCGGAGAGTTGACCAACAACGCGACCCGGAACGACGGCGGAACGGACGGCACGGCGAAGCTGCCGGCGCTCGCGGCACCACCCGATCCCGGCGCGGGCGTCGGCGCCGCTCGCGATGGCGCGCGGACCGGCGAGCCCGGCCGCGAGCCCGATCGCCACCACGACGACGACCGTGACGCCCCGGCGACGGACCCGCCCGCTCCGCTGCCCGTGCACGTCCCCGGCGGCCGACGCGCGGCGCGCGCCGCGCACGCCGCGGTCCGCCGCACCGGCCGGCGCCGCTATCTGTTGGCCTCCGTGCTCGGGATCGCCGTGCTCGGCGTCACGGTCGCCGAGGTCGGCGACGTGGGCCTGCCGCCGGTGCTCAACCCGATCGACTCGGGCCGGGAGTCGGAGGCGGCGGACACGCCGAGCCCCTCGGAGACCAGCGAGGCGGCGGACGAGGACGGCGAGTCCGCATCGGACTCGCCGATCGACCAGGTGACGGACGGGGAGACGACCGACCCGGAGGATCCCACGCCGACGGAGGAGAGCACGGACGAGTCGTCTGAGGAGACGACCCCGCCCGCGGTCGAGGAGTCGGGCTCCGTCGAGACCTCCCCGGCGCCCACCACCTCGGAGCCCGACTCCGAGACCTCGACCACCGCCGAGCCCGACCCCGAGTCGCCGCCGCCCTCCGATCCGGAGCCGGAGGAGCCGTCGCCGAGCCCGACCGAGGACGACTGCTGGTGGATCTTCTGCTGACCGCCCCGGCCCCCGGCCGTCACGCCCGCAGATAGGCCAGGACGGCCAGCACCCGGCGGTGGTTCTCGCCGTCCACCCGCAGGTCGAGCTTCTGCAGGATGCTCCGCACGTGCTTGTGCACCGCGGCCTCGGTCACGTGCAGCGCCCGGGCGATCGCCGCGTTGGAGCGCCCCTCCGCCATCAGCGCCAACACCTCGCGTTCCCTCGGGGTGAGCCCGCGCAGCGGGTCGTGGCGGCGGTGGAGCAGCTGCCTGACGACCTCCGGATCCATCACCGTGGCGCCGCGCGCCACCCGGGCGACGGCGTCGGCGAACTCGGCTACGGCGCTGACCCGGTCCTTCAGCAGGTAGCCGAGGCCGCTCTCCCCGCCCAGGTCGAGCAGGTGGGTGGCGTAGGACTGCTCGATGTACTGGCTGAGCAGCAGGATCGGCAGGTCCGCGCGGTCGGCGCGGAGCGTGCGGGCGGCGCGCAGCCCGTCGTCGCCGTGGTCGGGTGGCATGCGGACGTCGGTGACGACGATGTCGGGGCGGAGCGTGCGGGCCGCGGCGAGCAGCGCGTCGGCGTCGCCGACGGCGGCGACGACCCGGTGACCGAAGCGGGTGAGGACGCCGACCAGCCCGTCGCGCAGCAGCGGCGAGTCCTCGGCGAGCACGATGTCCAGCGATTCGGTCAGCGGCACGGGATCTCCACGTGGAGCAGGGTGGGGCCGCCGGCCGGGCTGGATATGCGGAGGCGGCCGTCGGCCGCGGCGACGCGGTCGGCGAGGCCGACCAGGCCGCTGCCGCCGGCGGGGTCGGCGCCGCCGGCGCCGTCGTCGGTGACCGTGAGGACCAGGGTGTCGGCGTGCACCCGGGCGTGCACCGCGGCGTGGTCGGCGCCGCTGTGCTTGGTGACGTTGGCCAGCGCCTCGGCGACGACGAAGTAGGCGGTGCTCTCGACTGCGGTGGCGAGCCGGTGCGGCAGCTCGATGTCGAGGGCGACCCGGGGGGTGGCGGAGCGTGCGGTGAGGTTGTCGACGGCGGCGCCGAGGCCGTGGTCGGTCAGGGCCTTGGGGTGGACGCCGCGGCTGAGCTCGCGCAGCTCGGTGACGGCCTGGGTGACCTCGCGCTGGGCCTCGGCCAGCCGCTTGCCGACGGGCGACGCGGGCTCCGCGTCGAGGAGTGCCATGCCCAGCATCACGTTGACCGAGACCAGCCGCTGTTGCGCCCCGTCGTGCAGGTCGCGCTCGATGCGGCGGCGCTCGGCGTCGAAGGCGTCGACGAGGCGGGCCCTGGAGGCCCGCACCTCCCGCAGCTCCCGGCCGAGTTCGCCGTCGCGCGGCGCCAGGATCAGCCGGGTGAGCGCGGCCCTGGCGCCGGCCCAGGCGGTGATCGTGTAGGGGGCGGCGGGCAGCAGGGCGAGGCCGATCACCGTCCAGGGCCAGGCACCCGGGTCGTCGATCGGCGAGAGCGCCAGCAGCACGGGCAGCCCGAGCGCGAAGCCGAGGACCAGCACGTCCATCCACCACAGGGCGGTCAGCGAGACGGCGGTGAAGCCCAGCTCCCGCCAGGTCGCCGGCTCGCGGAGCCGGGCCTCGAGCCAGGCGCGCGCCCCGGCCCGCGGGGGCGGCCGGTGTGGCTCCGCCACCGGGTCGAGGTCGACGAGCCGGAGCCGCCAGCGCTCGATCCTGGCCACGGGGATGCCGGAGAGCGCGACGCCGAGCAACGGCACGACGCCCACGAGCAGAAGCAGCCCGACCACCCCGACCAGGGCGGTGACCAGCAGGATCACGGACGCCAGCGCGCCGAACGCGGCGCCGGAGAGCAGATAGCCGAGGGCCCGCCAGGGCCAGGGTGAGGAGAGGAAGCCGAGCGGGCGCTGGGCGAGCGCCTGCCAGGCCGTGCGGTGGTGCATACCGGCCACGCTACGAGATGCCGGGAGGGCGGCGCGGTAGTGCGGGCACTACTCCATGTTCTCGCGCTGGTGTGACTGCGCCGGGGGTGGTGCGGCGGCTGCAATGGCGGACATGTTGATTCGTACTTTCCGCCGGCTGGCCTGCGGGGCGGCGGCGGCCCTGGCGCTCTGGTCGTCGGCGGCGTCGCCGCCGGCGCTGGCCGCGGCCCCCGCCGAGCGGGCCACGCTGGACGGGGCCGCCGTCGACCGCTATCTCGACGACTACCTGGCCGAGACCGGCCTGCCGGGCGCCGTGGTCGCGGTGACCAGGGGCGCCGAGGTGGTGCGCGTCGCCGGCTACGGCCACGCGGCGGGCGGTGCCGAGTTCACCGCGCGGACGCCGGTGCCGGTGGCCTCGCTCTCCAAGTCGATGACGGCGATGGCGGTGCTGCGGCTGGTCGAGGCGGGCGAGGTCGAGCTCGACGAGCCGGTGCGGCGCTATCTGCCGGAGTTCACCATGGCGGACCCGCGGGTCGACGAGATCACCGTGCGGCAGTTGCTCAACCAGACCTCGGGCATGGCCGACTCGGCCTATCCCGACCTCACCCGCCCCCAGCCCGACACCCTGGAGGAGGCGGTCGCGGCGATGCGCGGGGCCCGGCTGGCCGCCGACCCCGGCACGGCCTGGAGCTATCACAACCCAAACTACTTCGTGCTGGGGCGGCTGGTGGAGGTGGTCAGCGGCCGGCCGTTCGCCGGGTACCTGGCGGACGAGGTGTTCGGGCCGCTCGGCATGGCGGACACCGCGTCGGTCGACACCACCGAGGACATGCCGGAGCGGGCCCGGGGCTACGTCAGGGCCTACGGGATGGTCTTCGAGCGGGCCCATCCCCGATGGTTCACGGCCGGCGGCTTCGGCGTGGTCTCCACCGGGGAGGACCTGGCCCGCTGGCTGATCGCCCAGCGGGACGGCGGGGGCGTCGTCTCGCCGGCGGGCGCAGCGCTCGCCCTCACCCCTCCGGAGGGCGAGCACTACGCGATGGGCTGGCGCACCAGCCTGCCCGGCGAGGAGCCCCGGCGGATCGAGCACACCGGTCAGCTGCTGACCCAGAACGCGATGCAGACGCTGCTGCCGGACAGCGACATCGGGATCGCGGTGGTGGCCAACACCGGGATGATCGCCGGGGACGACGCCCAGCTGATCGCCGAGGGCCTGGTCCGGCTGGCCCAGGGCGAAACCCCCAGCGTCCAGCGGCCGTTCTCGATGACCGCCGACCCGGTGCTCGCCGTCCTCACCCTGCTGGCGATCGGCCTTGCGGTGCTCGGCGTGGTCAGGTCGCGGCGCTGGGCGCGGCGCGCGGCCGGCCGGCCGTGGTGGCGCACGGCGCTGCGGCTGCTGCCCCACGCCCTGCCGATCGTGCTGCTCGTCGAGCTGACCGACCTGGTGGGCCTGGTGCTGCACCGGCAGGGCACGCTCTCCCAACTCGGCTACGCCTGGCCGGCGTTGCTGATATGGGTGGTGGGCACGGCGGTGGCCGCGGCGGCGGTGCTCGCCGCGCGCGGGGTGGCCCTGGTGCGCGCCCGGCGGGCGGCTCAGCCGGCACCGTGGAGTGCGTCGAGCAGCATGGGGAGCGAGGCGCGCAGCTCCCGGTTCCAGTAGGCGGGAGCGTGGGTGCCGGCGTAGAGGTGGGTCGCCGGCTCGGCGCCCTCGGCCCGCAACAGGTCGACCAGGGTGTGGTTCTCTTCCAGCAGCACCGTCTCGGTGGGCGAGTAGACGTCGTCGGGGAAGGGGTCGGCCGGGTCCTCCAACCCCGGGATCTCCTCGTCCGGCTCGGTGTCCGGCGGGTCGAGCGCGCCGAGCCGCCCGTCGCCGCAGGCCAGGTAGAGCGGCAGCTCGGCCAGGAGCCGGGCGTGGTAGGCGGGGTCGTGCGCCCGCCACACCTCGCCCTGCCGCTCCGGATCGCCCCACAACGCCAGCCAGTCGAGGCCGAGGTACGTCATCCCGGCGCGCACCGCGTGCGGGTGCTGGTGCGGGTGGACGAAGCCGCTGTAGCTGGCCGCCGCGCGGAACAGCCCGGGGTGGCGGGCGGCGTAGGACAGCGTGCCGAACCCGCCCTGCGACAGGCCGCCGGCCACCCGCCGGTCGCCCGCGCCGTACCGCGCCTCCACCAGCGGCACCACCTCCCGTAGGTGGTAGGACTCGACGCGGGGCGGACCGCCGGCACCGTGGTTCCACCAGTCGGTGAAGAAGCCGAACAGCGGCATGCCCGGCATCACCACCAGCACGTCGCGCAGTTCCGGCACGTCCTGGAGGGCGAAGTCCACCGTCCACGTCAGGTGGTCGCCGTCGCCGCCGGGCAGCAGGTAGAGCGTCGGCCAGCGGAGCCCGGGCCGGCGCCGCTCCCAGCCGACCGGGGTCAACAGCCGCACCCTGGCCGGCCCGCCGAGCGAAGGCGAGTCGAAGGAGAGGTCGACGAGCCGCTCGCCGGCCGCCTCCTCCCGCACCGTCCGCGGCCACCCCCGGGCCGCGGCGGGCGGGCCGGCGCCGGTGGCGAGCGCGGCACCGCCGAGCAGCGCGGCGAGACACGTCCTTCGGGTCGGGCCGCTTCGGGTGGGGCTGAGGTGGTGGGGCATGGCGTTCCTCCTCGGGCTCGCGGTCGTCGGACGCGCGGCCGCCAGTCTCCGACCGGCTCGCCGGTCCCGGCATCCGCCGCCGGGAGACGCCGGCTACTCCCCCGGCGGTAGCCGACGCGAGGTCAGTGGTCGCGGGGTCAGTGGTCGCGGCGGAAGTGGAGGAAGAGGCCGGGGCCCACCGCCCGTTGGCCGACCAGCCGCATCCTGACCGGGCGCGGGGTGGGCAGGAACGGCTTGCCGCCACCGAGGACCACGGGCCTGACGTAGAGGCGGTACTCGTCGATCAGGTCGACCAGCGAGGAGGCGAGGCCGGCGCCGCCGAGGTCGAGGATCCCCTCGGTCTCGGCCTTCAGCCGGGTGACCTCGGCCACCGCGTCCCTGCTGCGGACCAGCCTGACGCCCTCGGGCACGGTGTCGAGGGTGTCGGAGAACACGATGCGCGGGGTGGCCACGTAGGCGCGGGCGAAGTCGGCCTCGACCTCGGGCAGATCGTCGCGGCGGGCCGCCACGGTCCAGGGCTCCTCCATCACCTCGTACATCCGCCGGCCGAAGAGGAACGCGGCGGCCTGCCGCGCCTGCTCGTTCGCCATCCGGTGCGTCTCCTCGTCGGGCTCGGCGAAGCCGAAGCCCCCGTTCACGTCCTCGACATAGCCGTCGAGCGACATGATGGCGGAGTAACTGAGCGTTGCCATGGCGGCGGCCTTCCCGCAGTCGGTGGTGTCCCGTCCCGAGGAGGGACCGGGCGGCCCGCCGAAACTCATCGCCCCGCCGGAAAACTCACCGCCGGGAAACGGACCGAGGGCCCCGGTCGGATCGACCGGGGCCCTCGGTGGGGAAGGGGTGTCGCGTGGAACGTCGGGTCTACGCGTCGCCGAAGAGCGAGGTGTAGGTGGAGAGGGCGATGGCGATGTCGGCTTGGGCCCAGAAGCGGTGGTAGGTGAACGTGGGTGCGGGGCCGCCGTTCAGGTAGGCCTCC
>NZ_BAAGPR010000203.1:0-6627 GCF_054783955.1 Streptomyces mayteni
GGCTCGCGCTGCTGCTGACCGCGACCGCAGTGGTCGCCACGGTGCTGGGGGCGGTGCTCGGCGCACGCCTGCTCGGCGGCGACGGCGGCGGCGACGGGGGCGGGGGCGCGGGCGGGGGCGGCGACACGGCGTCGGATGGCGAGACCGGAACCACCGCACCGGAGACGAGCAGCGGCGGGTCGGCCCCGGAGGACACGTCGGACGACGCGGGGGCTGACCTGTCGAACGACGAGCCGGTCATCGACGGCCGGTACGAGGTCGCCCAGAGCGAGGTGGCGGTGCCGATCCGGGCGCCGCTGTTTCACGAGGACACCGACGTGTCCTACAGCGGCGAGTGCCTGCGGGCCAATCTGACGCTGGTCGACCTGGCTGAGCTGTCGGCCCGGACGGGGATCGCCTACGGCAGCTTCGAGCACACGGAGAGCGACTTCGGGTTCCGCTACATGTTCTGCGACGACGCCGACGCGTCGGAGGACGGCATCTGGTTCGACCCGGCGATGTTCGTCGGCGCGACGGATGATCGCGGCATCGACGCCGAGGGCTGCTACGAGGCCGCTCACAGCAACCCGCTGCCCAATCCGGTGCCCCCGGACGACATCACCCAGGGCGTGAACCTGCGCGAGAACACCGGCATCTGCGCCGAGGGCCCGGACGGCACCGTGGTACTGCTGTGGATCGACGCCGTCGAGCCCGATCCCAACAACCGGGACCTGCCCAGCTACCTCACCACCGCCACCCAGTGGCGGCCCGCCGACCAGTAGCGGCGGGCCGGGACCTCACTCCGTGGTGGGCCAGGAGATCTCGACCCGCCGGTTGCGCTGCCGGCCGTCATCGGTCGCGTTGTCGTAGAGCGGGTAGTCCTCGCTGTAGCCGCGGACGTTGAACTCTATGCCGGAGGCGTCGCCGATCAGTCCGAGCAGCACCTGCTGGGTGTTGCGCGCCCGCTCCTCCGAGAGGGTCAGGCCGTACTCGTAGGAGCCCTGGTCGTCGGTGAAGCCGAAGATGTTGACGCGGGGCGGCTGGTACTCGTCGATGGCGGCGGCCACTTCGAGCAGCGCCTCCTCCGCGGCCGAGGAGAGCTCGGAACTGTTCTCGTCGAAGAGGACGTCCGTCTGCAGGGTGAACTTGTGCGTGCCGCCGGTCTGTTCCTCGCGCTGGCCGCCGGCGGGCTCCTGTCCGCCACCGGTGTCCTCCGGCGTGTCGTCGGGCACGTCCTCCTCCGGGGTACCGCCCGTCTCCTCCTCTTCCGGCGTCTCGGTGCTCTGGCCGCCGGTGCCGAGGTCCTCGGTGATGAACTTGATGTCCAGCACCCGGGGCTGGGCGAGGGTGGCGCCGTCCGTCAGCATCAGACCGGCCGCCTCGGGGTCGATCTCCGGGGCGGCCGGCGCCTCGTAACCGGGGGGCTGCTCGATCTCCTCGTCGCCCTCGTCGGCCAGGGCCGGTGTGCCGAAGGCCAGCACGGCGGCTCCGGTCAGCGTGATCACCGCGAGGCGGCCTGAGTGGTGTGCTCGGTTCGTCATCTGCCAGCTCCGCTCAACGGATCTCGATGGTGGCCGGAGGCATCTGACCGATCTGGAAGTCCACCTCGGTGGTACCCGGGTCGGGCTCGGGGAACTGCGCGTACCAGCTCATCGTGTCGCCGGGCTCGATCTGCAGGCCGAACCCGGTGCACAGGCAACGCCCCTCGGTGTCACGGAGGATCAGGTAGCGCTTGCCCTCCTCGCGCGCGGTCAGGGTGGCGCCGGCCATCGAGAAGTCGTTGCCGATGAGCTCGCGCTCGTCCCCCGCCCAGGCCGCGGCGCGCCAACCGTCTCCGCCGCCGTTGTGGATGGTGCCCTCGACGGACAGGAAGCCGCCGGACTGGCGCTCGGCGCTGGTGATGGTCAGGGTGATCTCCTCCTCGCCCGTCACCTCGGCCAGCACCACCTCGGACTCGCCCTCGCCCGACTCCGCGTCGTCCGTCGCCTCGTCGTCGCCCGATTCGCCGCCGCTCTCCGTGGTTTCCTGCGACGAGCCGGCGCCGTCGTCCTCGTTCCCGTCGTCACCGCCGCCGCCTCCGCAACTCGCCACGGCGATCACCAGGGCGGCGCCGAGCGCCACCACGATCAGAATGAGGCGTGACTTGTTATCACGGAGGTCCATCGGGCGCCATTCCTTCGCATTCTCTCGGTGGAGATCAGTCTTCCAGGTAGACCCGGAACAGGTCCCGGGCTTCCGGCCTTCCGCCCTCGTCGCCGGGATCGAAGGACCAGTCGCGGTCCTCGTCGCAGCGGAGGTCGACCCGGTCGTCCTCGTCCTGTTCCTCGTCCCCGCCCTCGTCCCCGCCGTCGTCCTCGTCCTGGCCCTCGTCCTCCGTGAGCTCGCACAGCCCGCGGATCACGGCCGTCGCCTCGGCGGTCGCCGTCAGGCTCTCGGTGCCGGGTATCAGGGACTCCCCCACCGTGCCGCGGGTGTCCACGACCACCCGGTATCCGTCGCTGAGCGGGTCGCAGCCGGTGAGGGCGGCGTCGTTGCGGTCGGCCAGCCGCTCGGCGGCCGCGCAGGGCGGCCCGTTGGGCAGGTCGAGGCCGTCGAGGATGTCCCCCAGGTCGACGTCCTCGTCGGCGTCCTCACCGATCCCGGCGAGGAAGTCGTCGTACAGCAGGTCCCGGGCCTCCTGCGCGGCGGCCAACGCGGCCGCGTCGGCGGCGGACTGCCCGCTGCTGCGGGTGAGAGCGGCCTGCGCGAAGACGAAGAAGATCAGGGCGGCCGTGAGCACGCCGGTTATCAGCCAGATGTAGAGCGGGAACACCGCTCCACGGTCATCACGTACTACACGTACTACACGTACTAGAGGATGTCGGCGATCGCGTTGGCCACCGCGTCGGTGACCAGGCCAGGGATGCCCAACCCCACCACGCCGGCCACCACCGCTGCGATCAGCAGCAGCAGCCCCGCGTACTCCACGAACCCCGCGCCACGGTCGGCGTAACGGCCCTGTGTCCGTTCCGCGATGGCGCGTCCCCACTGCAGCAGCCTGGTCATGGCGTCCCTCTCCTCCGGCTGTTGTCGGCTCAGCCGGCTTGCTCGGGCCCCTGCGACTCCACCCCTTACGGTACTGCGGAGTAGCGTTCCCGGATATGGGGGACGGTGGGCAACTCTGCCCAGGTGGCGCTCCCTTGACGGTGCCACGCACCATGCCCGACCCCCTCCCAGCGGGCGAACCCGTACACCTGTCGGCACTGACTGTGCCACACCGAACGCGACTTGGGCAGGGAGACCCGAATGAACGAGAGACGTCGCCCGGCGCGGTGCGGCGGTCCGAGCAATGTGCCCGCCCCCTGGAGCGGTGAAACTCCGGGAGCGGGCACGAACGTCAGTCGTCAGACCGCCTGTTGTGAGCCGTCAGAGCCGCCGTCGCCGCCGCTCTCGGTCAGCGAACTCTCCAGGTCCGTCTCGAACTCGCCGACGGTGCGGATCACCGTGTCGGCCATCTCGGCCAGGCCGTCCAGCTGTTCGCTGATGTCGCCGCGGCCGTCCTTCCAGCCGCTGACGAAGTCGTCGAGCGCGCTGACGATCCGGTCGTCGCCGAACGAGTCGTTGTACTGGTCGAAGGTGTCCCCCGTGCGGTTCATGTACTCCTTGACGCTGCGCAACTGCGGGCCGAACTCGCTGAGCGCGCTCAGCGGGATGGCCATCCGTTCGCCGCTGTCCGCCATGCCTCTGCCCTCCCCTCTGGGTCCTCGGTCTGCCGCGGTCCTCGGCAGTGTTCCGCGGGTCTCGCTACTCGCCCTGCTCCGGCGTTCCGACGAAGCGGAAGGTGGAGGTGATGGCGTCGAAGACGTCGAAGAACGAGTCCGCCAGGTCGAGCACCTGGCTGCTGCCCGAGACCAGCGCCACGGCCCGTTCGTCGCCCTGCACCGGGATGAAGGTCTGCATCAGCACGGCACGCACGGTGCGCGAGTCGCCGGGGACCGGGATGTCCTCGATGCCGCGGGTGCGGGCCGCCGTGCCGACCTCCGGGATGTCGACGGTGGTCACCTCGCGCCAGGCGTCGCCCTCGCGCCTGGCCTGCCGGGTGCCGAGCTGGCCGACGATGGCGGCCGGATCGGTCGGCAGCACCTCGCCCGACGAGGTGCGCGCCCCGACCAGGGAGACCGTCACCGAGGCGGTGATCGGCGGGCCGCCGCCGAAGCTCTGCGCCATGCAGCCGCAGTACTGCGCCCCCGAGTCCCAGGCCTGGCGGGCCTGCCGGCGCAGGAAGGAGGTGATCACCTCGCGGTGCTCGGCCATCTCGGGGACGGCCCGCACCCGCTCGTCCACCATCCGCCGGATGCTGTTGTCCCGTGTCTCGGGGCGCAGGTCGAACTCCCACCAGGAGTCGGGCACCGATATCCGGAACCCCTGGCGCTCGATGGTGACCGCGTCGGCCCACTTGTCGGCCATGGTCGTCGCTCCTCCCTCCCGGCCCGCTAGCCGCGGAGACCTTCCTCTAGCTGCTGGTCGAGATCGGAGAACCCGTCGGCCGCGCCGTGCAGGAAGTCGCCGAGGCCCTGGAGCGCCTCGATGGTCTGCCGCGCACCGTTCGTGAACTCGTCGTACTTCTGGTCGAAGGCCGTGGCCGAGCGGGACACGTAGCCGTCCTGGACGAGATCGGAGATGTACGTGCGCAGCATCGTGAACTTCTCGAGCAGCGCGTCCTTCTCGTCGACGAGCCGGTCCCCCGCGTTGTGCATGTCCTGATACGTGACGTCGAGGTCACCTTCGGCCATGTGACACACCCCCTTCGGGACAAGACTAGTGGCCGTCGCGTCCGCACATCCCACCGGATTCGTAACAGGACCTCAACGGACCGGCGGCCCCTGTCTCGTCAGGGGCTGTCGAGGATGGATCCGAAGTCGGTGCCGGAGCCCAGGATCATGCCGGTGACGATGATGATCATCGTGGCGGGGACCATGAACACCAGGGTGGCCAGGGTGGCCATCGGGATGGCGCGGGCGGCGCGGCGGCGGGCGTTCTGGGCGTCGGTGCGGCGCATGTCCTTGGCGATCTGGATCAGGGTCTCGGCGATCGGCGAGCCCAGCTCCTCGCCCTGCTGGAGCGCGGAGACGAACTGGTTGACCGGCTCCGAGTCGTTGCGGCGGCGCAGCTCCTCGAACGCCTGCCGGCGCGAGACGCCGACGTCCATCTGGCGCAGGGTGATGCGGATCTCGTCGGCCCAGGGCCCCTCGTAGCGGGCGGAGACCCGGTCGAGCGCCTGCCGGAAGCCGAGTCCGGCGGAGACGACGACGGCCAGCACGTCGAGGAAGTCGGGCAGGGTGCGGTCGATGACGTCGCGCCGCTCCCGCACGCCCTGCCAGATGGTGGCGTCGGCGGCGAACAGGCCGAACGCGGCGGAGAGCAGCCCGAGTACCGGCCAGCCGGCCGCGATGAACAGCAGGGTGGTGAGCAGCCCGAAGACGCCGTAGACGGCGCGCCTGGCGGCGTAGCGGTCGATGGTCAGGCCGCCGGGGTGGCCGGCCTGGTCGATCCGCCGGCGCTTGCGGTCCACGGCCTTGCGCCCCATGAGACGCAGCACCAGGGGCGCGAGCCGGATGCCGAGCCGGTCGACGGCGGAGCCGCCGGCCGAGACCCGGGTGGAGCCGATCTCCAGCGCCAGCGCGAGGTCGGCGGGGAGTCGGGCGCCGGAGCGCAGCATCCGGACGGCGGTGACGATGCCGAACACGGCGGCGCCCATCGCCAGGCCGAGCAGCAGTCCGACCATGTGGCAACCCTCCCTAGACGTCGATCCGGCCGAAGCGGCGGACGACGAAGAAGCCGACGATATAGAGGCCGAACGCGACGACCATCGCGATCTGGCCGGCGGTGGAGCCGGTGACCCGGCCGAGCGCGCCAGGCGACATGGTGTTGATCATCAGCAGCGCGCCGAGGCCGAGCGCCGGCACGGTGACGGCGGTGGCGTTGATCTCGGCGAGCATGGTGCGCACCTCGCGCCTGGTCTCCTTGCGCTCCTCCAGGGTCTCGGTGAGGTTGCGCAGCGAGGCGACGATGGTGCCGCCGGCCCGGTTGGCCAGTATCAGGGTGGTGACCAGCACGTTGAGCTCGCGGGACGGCAGCCGGTCGCCGAGTTCGGCCAGCGCCTCCTCCATCGACCGGCCGACGGCCAACTGGTTGGCGACGGTGGCGAGTTCGGCGCCGGCCGGGTCCTCCATCTCCTCGGCGGCCATGGAGAGCGCGGTGCGCATGGCGAGGCCGGCCGCGGTGCCGTTGGCGATCAGCCGGGCGAGTTCCGGGAGTTGGCTGATGAACCGCTCGGTGCGGCGGGCCCGCTGCCAGTTGAGGAAGGCGTTGCCGGCCCAGAGCGCGACGGCACCGCAGAGCGGGCCGAAGAACGGGGCGAGCACGGCCGAGCCGATCAGCCAGAGCGCGACGACGGCGGCCAGCACGTAGGCGGTGTACTCGCCGACGGTCAGGTCGAGCCCGGTGGCCCGCAGCTTGAGCCGGAGCCGACGGCCGAGGCCGGTGTCGCGCAGCCGCCGGTCCAGGGCGTCGAAGCGGCGCCGGCGGCCCGGCGGCCGGTCGGTGGGCAGCGCGGCGGCCGCCTCGGCGGCGCCGGCCGCCGCGCCGGCGCGCCGGTCGACGAGGGTG
>NZ_BAAGPR010000204.1:0-6495 GCF_054783955.1 Streptomyces mayteni
CGGGCGGCGGCTCCGGGGTCGGGCCGGCCGCCGGCCCGACCGTGGGGCCGGCCGGGGGCCGCGGCGCGCGGGGCGAGAACATCACGGGCAGCGCGTCGAGGTGGCGGGACCACGTCGACGAGGACCAGCTGAGGTCGTCGGCCTCGGTCGTCAGCCGCAGGTCGGGCAGCCGGCCGAGCAGCACCTCGATCGCCGTGCCCGTGATGGCCCGGCCGATGTCCTGCCCCGGGCACTCGTGCGGCCCGCTGGTGAACGCCAGATGGGAGCGGTTGCCGTGCATCGGCGCGCCGGGCGCCGGCCGCACGGCCGGGTCGACGTTGGCCGCCGCGAGCCCCAGGAGTAACACGTCGCCCTCCCTGATGTGCTGGCCGCCCAACTCCACGTCCTGGGTGGCGAAGCCGCCCGGGCACACCGAGATCGGCGGCTCGTCCCACAGCACCTGTTCCACGGCCGCCGGCAGCGTCATCCGGCCGCCGTGCAGCGAGCCGCGGAACCTGGGGTGGGTCAGCACCACCCGCAGGGTGTTGACGATCAGGTTGGTGGTCGTCTCGTTGCCGGCGACCATCACCAGACGCAGGTGGTGGACCACCTCCTCGTCGGAGAGGTCGCCGTGGTGGGCGAGCAGCCAGGACGCCAGGTCGTGGCCGGGATCCGTGCTCTTGCGCGCCACCAACTCCCGCAGCGTGCGCTGGATGTACTGGTCGGCGGTGACCGCCTTCTCGGTGCCGATCAGCAGCTGACGGCTGGCCCGCACCAGCCGCGGCCCCTCCTCCTCGGGCAGCCCGAGCACGGTGGTCAGGGCCAGCATCGGCAGCTGCTGGGCGTACTGCGCGAGGATCTCGGCCTGCCCGTCGGCCGTGAACCGGTCGATCAACTGGTGGGCGTGGCGCTGCACATGGCGGCGCAGCCCGCGCCGGTCGAAGCGGTCGAGGCTCTGGTTGAGGGCGGCCCGCAGCCGCTGGTGCACCTCGCCGTCCTGGTGGGTGCAGTCCGGCCCCCACAGCAGGACCGGCGCGATGGCCGAGGCCGGGCTCACCCGACCGGCGCGGTACTCGCCCCAGTTGCGGCCGTCCCGGCTGAACCGGCGCGGGTTGCGGGTCACTTCGAGGATCTCCGCGTAGCCGAGCACCAGCCAGGCCGGCACGTCGCCCTCGAGCAGCACGGGGGCGACCGAGCCGTGCTCGGCGCGCAGCTGCTCGTAGAGGCCGAACGGGTCGGCCGAGGCGACGGGACCGTACAGCCGGTGCACCCCGCCGGGACCCGGGTCGTGGGCGGGACAGCCGGGCGGTGGGACGGCGGCGGTCAGCCCGCCGGCCGGCTGGCCGGTGGGGGACGGGTCAGGCGACGGCCTGGTCACGGTGCCTCCGATGGGTGCGGACGGGCGACGGAGCTGGGCACGGCCACCGCGTGGGCGACCGGGGGCGAGGGCGGGGACGGGGACGGGGAAGGTTCGGCCGCGGGGACGGCGGCGGTGGGGGGAACGGCGGGGGTGGCGCCGGCGACGTTGCGGTACAGGAAGCGCAGCAGCGTCAGCAGCACGTCGCGGCTCGAGTCGAGCCGGCGGGCGTCGCAGCTGACCAGGGGGACGTGTCCTGGCAGGTCGAGCGCGGCCCGCAGGTCGCCCTCCGGGTGGACGGGCGCGTCGGGGAAGGTGTTGATCGCGACGACGAACGGGACGCCGCCCTCCTCCAGGCGGTCCATGGCGGCGAAGCAGTCCTCGAGACGCCGGGTGTCCACCAGCACCACCGCGCCGAGCGCGCCTTCGAGCACCCCGTTCCACAGGAACCAGAACCGCTGCTGGCCCGGGGTGCCGAACAGGTAGAGCACCAGCCGCTCGTCGAGCGTGACCCGGCCGAAGTCCATGGCCACGGTGGTCTCGGTCTTGGTCTCGACGCCGCCCAGGTCGTCCACGCCGACCCCGTCGAGGGTCATGGTCTCCTCGGTGGTGAGCGGGCGGATCTCACTGACCGCGCCGACCATGGTCGTCTTGCCGACGCCGAATCCGCCGACGATCACCACCTTGACCGACTGCTCGGCCGAGGTGGGCAGCAGGTCCTCGTCCCGGGGGCCGAGGCCGGGCCCCGGCGCGGGGTCAGAGTCGTTGTAGTCCATCGATCAACGCCTTCAGGGTCTCGATGTCTGGATCGGCGGCGGCCTGCCGCTGCGCCTCGCGGGTGTGCCTCAGCTCCACCAGGCCGTCCGCCCGCAGGTCCTTGAGCAGGACGGTGACCGCGCTGAACGGCAGGCCGAGGTGGGCGGAGATCTCGGCCACGGAGATGGGGTGCTGACAGACCCGCAGCAGGGCGGCGTGCTCGGGGGAGTGGCCGGCGTCCGGGGCGGTGGATCGGGCCACGACGAGCGTGACCAGATCCAGGAGTAAGGAGTCGAGGTCGTCCCCCGACTCGCTCCGGCCGCCGGTGACGATGTAGAGCGGGACCGCGCGCCCGGCGGCCCCGCCCCGGCGCGGGCGGCGGCTCCGCCGGCCGCCGATCCCGGACGGCTCGGTGGGGTCGGTGACGCCGGTCACGGAGCCGCCTGTTCAGGCGTGCGCGGGGCGCTCGACAGGTGCTCGCCGATGCGCAGCACCAGGTCGCGCATGCGCTGGCTGACGAGTCCCGGGTCGACCCGGCCCTCCGCGGTCACCGCCAGGTAGGAGCGCTCGCCGGCCGACATCAGGTAGAAGTAGCCGCCGCTCAACTCCAGCAGCACCATCCTGATGTCCCCGTCGTCGCGCGGGAACTCCCGGGCGATCGACTGGGCCAGGCTCTTGATGCCCGAGGCGGCGGCGGCGATCCGGTCGCCGCTGTCCCGGCTCTCCTGTTCGCTGCCGTGCTGGGCCATGCACAGCCCGTCCGCGGACAGCAACACGATGTGCCGGATGCCAGGCACGCTGGCGGCCAGGTCCCTGAGCATCCAGTCCATGTCCTTGAACCGACGCTGTGTCACGTGCTCTCACCCTTTGATTCCGAGGCTGTGTGTGGCGGTCTTGGTGCGGGTGTGCCGCCGGCTGGCGCCGCGGCCTACCGGCCGTCTCCCCGCCGGTGCCGGGGGGCCGGGCCCTGCGGCGGTTCCGTGCCGGTGGCCGCGTGCTCCGTGTCGTGGCGGCGCAGGCCCTCGAAGAACGAGTCGACCCAGAGCCCCGGCGCGGGCGGCGACTCACCCGCCGCCGGGTCGGCGGCCGCGCCGACGGGCGGCGGCGGCCCTCCCTGGGGCGGCGGCGCGTCGGAGCCCGACCTGCCGCGCGGGATCGGACGGCGGCGCTGCGGCAGGCCGTTGGCCGCCCGCTCGTACTCCGGCTCCTCGTCACCGCCGCCGAGCAGGAACCCGTACCCGCCGTCGTCCTCGTCGTCGCCGTAGAGGGAGGGCTCCACCGGCTGCCTGACCGGCCAGCGGGGGGCCGGGCGCAGCGGCGGCAACTCGTAGGGCGGCGGGGGTGTGTGGGTGATCAGGTCGTTCGGGATGAAGAGCACGGCCCGCACCCCGCCGCAGGTGGAGGGGCGCAGCGAGATCCGGGCGCCGTGGTGGCCGGCCATGATGCCCGCCACCCGCAGCCCGACCCTGGCCGTCTCGCCCAGGTCCTCCAGGTCGAGGCCGTCCACGCCCTGTTGGAGCAGGAACTCGGCGCGGCGGCGGGACTCGCCGGTGAGCCCGGTGCCCTTGTCCTCGATGGAGATCTCGATGCCGAGGGCCACCTCCTCGGTGTTCATGATCACCTCGGAGCTGGGCGGCGAGTAGCGGGTGGCGTTGTCGAGCAGCTCGCCGAGCACCATGATCAGCGGCTCGACGGCGTGGCCGTGGATGCCGCAGTCGATCACGTGGTGCTGCTTGACCCGCAGGTACTCGCGGATCGGCCCGGCGCCGGCGCGCATCACGTCGTAGAGGGTGATGGGGTGTTCCCAGCGGCGCACCGGGGCGCCGCCGCCGAGCACGGCGAGCGAGGTGGCGAAGCGGCCGGTGACGTTGATGCCGTGCTCCAGGCGCATCAGGTCGCTCATCACGTCCGGGTCGTTGTGCCGGAACTCCATCTTGCCGACGTCGTCCTGGAGCCGGTGGATCTCGGACTGGATGCGGCACGCGATGTTGACGATGGCGCGCTTGGCCGAGTCGCGCTGGAGCTCCTTCTCGCGCAGCACGTCGACGATGGAGTGGACCATCGCCCGATGCGCCCTGGCCAGCCGGGGGTCGGAGGCCGAGTCGGGGATGTCGGGCATCACGTCCCCCTCCAGGTTGCCCCGCTTCAGCTCGTCGAGCGCGGCGGGCAGCAGGTCGTACGCGACCAGCTCGGCGTCGGCCAACTGCTGGCCCACCTTCTGCCCGAGCCGGTGGACGGCCCGCCCGCGCCGCGCCGTCTCACCCCAGGTGACCGCGATCGCCAGCGTCGCGGCGGCGGCGCACCACAGCACCGGGAGGCGCGCGTCGCCCGGCGCGAGCAGCACGGCGGCGAGCGAGCACGACGCCACCAGCGCCGGCAGCAGCAGCCAACCGCGGGACGGCGGGCCGCCCCGGCGGACGGGCGGTAAAGAATCGGCACGCACCACGGGCATCCTCACGGGCATCCTCACTGGCCGGACGGCGGACGGCTGACGACTTGCTCACTGCTCAGGCTCACTGCTCAGGGCGCTTGCCGCTGACATATACGCGGCGACGACGGGCCGTAGCGGCCACGACTCGCTTTGTGACACCGGAGGGTAGAGGGCCGCGGGCGCGTGCCGCAGGCAGTTGCGGAAAGCTCCCCCGATCGGGCAGCCGCCAGCCCGCCCCGGGGGCGTACGCCGTCGACCGAGACGTTGCTGACCAGCGGTTTCGAGTTCACTCAGGAGTGAAATTCGCCCCGTATATTCATGGCCAAAGCTTGGCCGCTCCGCCTCCGGAACGTGCCCCAGAATGGAGGACGGCGGGGACGGCCGGGCCGACCGGTCGCGCATGCGCAACGCCGCGGAAATCCTGTGATGGGATGCTCAGGAGCCCCGCGCCCCGCGCCCGGGGACAGAGCCGTCTGACCAGCGAGGATGGGTGGAAATGGAGAAGCAGCAGGAGTTCGTGCTCCGCACGCTGGAGGAGCGGGACATCCGGTTCGTGCGGCTGTGGTTCACCGACGTCCTGGGCTTCCTCAAGTCGGTCGCGGTGGCGCCCGCCGAGCTGGAACAGGCCTTCGACGAAGGCATCGGCTTCGACGGCTCGGCCATCGAGGGCTTCGCCCGCGTCCACGAGTCCGACATGATCGCCAAGCCGGCCCCGAGCACCTTCCAGATACTGCCCTGGCGCGCCGAATCCCCCGGCACCGCACGGATGTTCTGCGACATCCTGACGCCGGACGGCTCACCCTCGTACGCCGACCCGCGCTACGTCCTCAAGCGCGCCCTGGCCAAGAGCTCCGACCTCGGATTCACCTTCTACACCCACCCCGAGATCGAGTTCTTCCTACTCAACGACAAGCCCGTCGACGGCTCCCGCCCCACCCCGGCCGACTCCTCCGGCTACTTCGACCACACCCCCCAGAACATCGGCATGGACTTCCGCCGCCAGGCCATCACCATGCTGGAGTCCATGGGCATCTCGGTCGAGTTCTCCCACCACGAGGGCGCCCCCGGCCAGCAGGAGATCGACCTCCGCTACGCCGACGCGCTCTCCACGGCCGACAACATCATGACGTTCCGGCTGGTGATGAAGCAGGTCGCGCTCGAACAGGGCGTCCAGGCCACCTTCATGCCCAAGCCGTTCTCGGAGTACCCCGGCTCCGGCATGCACACCCACCTCTCCCTCTTCGAGGGCGACCGCAACGCCTTCCACGAGACCGGCGCCGAGTACCAGCTCTCCAAGGTCGGCCGCTCCTTCATCGCCGGACTGCTGCGCCACGCGGGCGAGATCTCCGCCGTCACCAACCAGTGGGTCAACTCCTACAAGCGCATCTGGGGCGGCGCGCAGCGCCCCGCGGGCGCCGGCGGCGAGGCCCCCTCCTACATCTGCTGGGGCCACAACAACCGCTCGGCGCTGATCCGGGTCCCGATGTACAAGCCGGGCAAGACCGGCTCGACCCGGATCGAGGTCCGCTCCCTGGACTCCGGCTGCAACCCGTACCTGGCCTACGCCCTGCTGCTGGCCGCCGGCCTCAAGGGTGTCGAGGAGGGCTACGAACTGCCGCCCGGCGCGGAGGACGACGTCTGGGCCCTCACCGACCGCGAACGCCGCGCCCTCGGCATCGAGCCGCTGCCGCAGAATCTGGGCGAGGCGATTCAACTCATGCAGCGGAGCGAGTTGGTGGCGGAGACGTTGGGGGAGCACGTCTTCGACTTCTTCCTGCGGAACAAGCGGCAGGAGTGGGAGGAGTACCGGTCGGAGGTCACGGCGTTCGAACTCCGGAAGAACCTGCCGGTGCTGTGACGGCCGGGGGGTTTTCCCCCACCCACCCGCCCTTTGTCCCGCTGCCGCGCGGGGGTGCGCGCTGCGCGCGGGCGGCGGCCCGCGGGGGCCCAACGCGGCGGCTTCGCCGCCGTT
>NZ_BAAGPR010000205.1:0-6493 GCF_054783955.1 Streptomyces mayteni
GGCCCGCGGGCGGCACCTGGCGCTGCGCCCGGGCCGCAGGCGCGGCGGCGGAGCCGCCCCGGCCGCGCGCAGCGCGCAGGAAAGGGCGGGTGGGTGGGGGAAAACCCCGCGTGGCGCGGGCCGGCGGCTATGCCGCCGTGGGTCAGGGGACGACGGTGACCGCGACGCCGTCCGTCGCGAAGTCCCACATCGCCGCGCCGTCCTCCCGCGCCTCGCGGACCGCGCCGGTGCGCAGCTCGGAGTCGGGGTCGGGCGTGGAGCCGTCGATCGCGGCCGAGAAGCCGAACACCACGCCGTCCTCCTCGTGGAAGATCACCGTGTTCTCGATCGCCACCCCGTCGGAGCCGGTGCCGCTCGGGTTCCGGGAGGAGACCGCGTACTCGCCGGGCGACGGGCTCACCGGGCTGGGGTGGACAGGGAAGGTGTCGAGCACCACCTCGCCGGTGCCGTCCTGGCTGACGTCCACCAGCCAGATCCGCTGCTGCCCAAGGGAGTAGACGACGCGCTTGCCGGTGCCCGACTCGGCCGGCACCGGCGGCTCCTCGGTCGCCGAGCCCTCGCCGCCCTCGCCACTCTCCCCGCCGCCGTTCGCCTCGTCCTCGGGCCCGGTCGACTCGTCCGACTGCTCCGCCGAGCGGGACGGCGCGTCGTCCACGGCGGCCGACGCCTGGTAGGCGAAGAAGGCGACGACAGCGAGCGCGGCGACGGTCAGCACGGAGACGAAGACACCGGAACCGGAGCCTGAGGTGTGGCGCGCCACGGTCTGCTCCCGCCTTTCGCGCAGGAAGGTGTGGGACGGAGAGTCCTGGGGCGACGCTACCAGGCGTCGGACCGCCGCTCGGCGAGTCGTAGGCTTGCCCGGTGCTGCTGCTCGCCCTGGACACCGCGACCCCGGCCGTGACCGTCGCCCTGCACGACGGAGAGCGGACCCTCGCCACCGCCGAGGAGGTCGACCCGCGCCGGCACGGCGAACTGCTGCTGCCCGCCGTCGACCGGGCGCTCTCCGACGCCGGCCGCCGGCTCGCCGACGTCACCGCGCTGGTCGTCGGCACCGGGCCCGGCCCCTACACCGGGCTGCGGGTCGGCCTGGTCACGGCCGCCGCCCTCGGCTCCGCCCGCGACATCCCGGTGCACGGGGTCGGCACGCTGGACGGCATCGCCTTCGCGGCCGGGCTGACCGAGCCGTTCGTGGTGGCCACCGACGCGCGCCGCAAGGAGGTGTACTGGGCCCGCTACGCGGACGCCAGGACCCGGCTGAGCGGCCCGGCCGTCGACCGGCCCGCCGAGATCGCCGAGTCCGTGGCGGGGCTGCCGGCCGTCGGGGCCGGCGCACTGCTCTACCCCGACGCGTTCCCCGGCCACCGCGACGACCTGCCGCCGCACGCCTCGGCGGCGGCGCTCGCCGCGCTCGCGGCCGAGCGGCTGGCCGCCGGCGAGCCGCTGCCCGACCCGCGGCCGCAGTACCTGCGCCGGCCGGACGCCAAGGTGCCGACCGGCTACAAGGCGGTCACCCGTTGACCCCTGAGCACACCGATGAGCACACCGAGCACGCCGAACGGCCCCAACCCCCGAGGCATGTCGTACTGCGCGAGATGCGCTGGTGGGACATCGAGCCGGTGCTCGGCCTGGAGGCCGAGCTGTTCCCCGAGGACGCCTGGTCGGCCGAGATGTTCTGGTCGGAGCTGGCCAACGCCCGCGGTCCGCGCCCCAGCCGCCGCTATGTGGTGGCCGAGCGCCCGGACGGCCGGCTGGTCGGCTACGGCGGCGTCGGCGTGGTGGGCGATGCCGGCGACGTGATGACCATCGGCGTCACCCGGGCCCACGAGGGCACCGGGCTCGGCGCCCGGCTGCTGTCCGAACTGCTGGCGGCCGCCGCCGGGTTCGGCTGCCGCGAGGTGCTGCTCGAGGTGCGGGTCGACAACGAGCGCGCGCAGCGGCTCTACACCCGGTTCGGCTTCGCGCCGGTCGGCGTCCGCCGCGGCTACTACCAGCCGGGCGGCCACGACGCGCTGGTGATGCGCCGCGCGATCGAGCCGACGGCCGACCCGGCCGACCCGGCCGACCCGGCCGACCCGGGGGACCGGGACCCGGAGGAGGAGAAGAACGAAGATGGCTGACGAACCGCTCGTCCTCGGCATCGAGACGTCCTGCGACGAGACCGGCGTCGGCATCGTGCGCGGCCACACGCTGCTGGCCGACGCCGTCGCCTCCAGCGTGGACGACCACGCGCGCTACGGCGGCGTGGTGCCGGAGATCGCCAGCCGGGCCCACCTGGAGGCGATGGTCCCGACCATCGAACGGGCCCTCACCCAGGCGGGGGTGGCGGCCCGCGACCTGGACGCGGTCGCCGTCACCGCCGGGCCTGGGCTGGCCGGCGCGCTGCTGGTCGGCGTCTCGGCCGCGAAGGCGTACGCGTACGCGCTCGGCAAGCCGCTCTACGGCGTCAACCACCTCGCCTCGCACATCTGCGTGGACCAGCTCGAACACGGCCCGCTGCCCCAGCCGACGATGGCGCTGCTGGTCTCCGGCGGCCACTCCTCGCTGCTGCTCGCCCCGGACATCACGACGGACGTGCGGCCGCTCGGCGCCACCATCGACGACGCGGCGGGCGAGGCGTTCGACAAGGTGGCGCGGGTGCTCGGGCTCGGCTTCCCAGGCGGCCCCGTCATCGACCGGCTGGCGCGCGAGGGCGACCCGCGCGCCGTGCACTTCCCGCGCGGGCTCACCGGGCCGCGCGACGCGCCGCTCGACTTCTCCTTCTCCGGCCTCAAGACGGCGGTGGCCCGCTGGGTGGAGAACCGCAGGGCGGCCGGCGACGAGGTGCCGGTGGCGGACGTCGCGGCGTCGTTCCAGGAGGCGGTCACGGACGTGCTGACCCGCAAGGCGATCCGGGCCTGCCGGTCCGAGGGCGTGGACCACCTGATGATCGGCGGCGGGGTGGCGGCCAACTCCCGGCTGCGCGCCATGGCCGAGGAGCGGTGCGCCGACGCCGGCATCACGCTGCGGGTGCCGCGTCCCGGGCTGTGCACGGACAACGGCGCGATGGTGGCGGCGCTCGGCGCGGAGATGGTGGCCAGGGGGCGCACGCCGTCGGCGCTCGACCTGCCGGCCGACTCCTCGCTGCCGGTGACCGAGCCCCACGTCCCGGCGGCGCACCACCGTCACCAGCATCACCACGGGCACGGGCACTGATGGCGGCCGCCGAGGTGGCGCTGATGTGGGAGGCGCGGGCGGTCGCCGGCCGGGGCGCCGAGCTGCTGGCCTGGGCTCGGGTGCAGCCGCTCGACCCGGCGCCGGCGCGCCGCGAGACCTTCACGGCCGACGCCGACCGGGTGCTGGTGATCACCTGGTGGCCGGCGGGGCCGCTGGCCGAACTGCCCGAGCCGCCGGCCGAGTTGCTGCACCGTCCGGTGCACCGCTGGCGGTTCGTCCCGGTGCCCGACTGACCGCTACCCCGGCCCCCGCCCCAGTGGGTGGCCGACGAGCATGGCCGGCTCGTCCGCGATCCTGGTGAGGAAGACGGTGGCCGCGCTCGGACCGCTCGGCTTGAGGCGCCTGATCAGCTCCTCGGGGGTCAGCGGCGAGCCGCGCTTCTTGACGGTGACCGTGCCGACGCCGCGCTCGCGCAGCAGGGCACGCAGCCGCTTGACGTTGAACGGCAGCACGTCGGTGAGTTCGTAGCCGGTGGCGAACGGCGTGGCGGCGGGCGCGTCCGTGGTGACGTAGGCGATCTCGGAGTCGAGCAGCCGGCCGTCGATCGTCTCCGCGGCCTCGGCGACGAGGTGGGCGCGGATCACGGCGCCGTCCGGCTCGTACAGGTAGCGGCCCGGATCGCCGGCGGGCGCCCGCCGGGTGCCTGAGCCGGTCAGCCCGTGGCCGCCGGGCAGCAGCGTGGCGCGGCGCGGCTCCGGCTCGCCGGCGCCGAACCACAGCACGGCCTCCTTGACCTCGCCGCGGTGCGAGACCCACTCGGCCGCGGCGCCGTCCGGGATCGCCTCGTGCGGCACGCCGGGCGCCACCTTGAGCGCGGCCAGCGGGGCGCGGCGCGCGGTGGCCAGCGCCCAGGAGAGCGGCGGCGAGTACGCCTCCGGATCGAAGACACGGCCGCGTCCGCCGCGTCGCGCCGGGTCGGCGAAGAGCGCGTCGAAGTCGGTGACGACATTGCTCTCGATGGCTTGGACGTCCGCGCACCGCACCTCGACGCGGTCGGCGAGCCCCAACGCCTCGACGTTGGCCCGGGCGACGGCGCAGGTCAGCGGGTCCCGGTCGACGGCCAGCACCTCGATGCCGGCACGGGCGAGCGCGATCGCGTCGCCGCCGACGCCGCAGCACAGGTCGGCGAGGCGCCGGGCGCCGAGCGCCGCGAAGCGGGCGGCGCGCCAGGCGGCGACGGGGGCGCGGGTGGCCTGCTCGACGCCGTTCGGCGTGAAGTACATCCGCTGGGCGTCCTCGCCGAACTTGGCGGCCGCGCGCTGCCGCAGCCGGGCCTGGCCGATGGCGGCCGAGACGAGCTCGGCGGGGTGCGCGCGGCGCAGCCGGGTGGCGGCGGTCAACTCGTCGGCCGGGTCCAGGTCCCGCAACTCGGCGAGCAGCAGCTGACCCCGCTCGGTGAGCAGGTCGGGGAAGGCGCCGAGGTCGGCGGACGGTGCGGCCACACGGGTCATTCTCCCCGGCGCCACGGAACGGGCTGCCGCGGTCCCGGGGAGAGGGGTGGCAGCATCCGGAACCATGGAGATTATCGGACAAGTAAGACAAAAAGCTTGCGGGGAGGGGCAGGGCGGCCCGGGCCGACTCCGCTGGCGGGTGCGGCGCTACGGGCTGCTCGGCGGCGCGACGATACTCGCCCTCGCCTGTTCCGGCGCCGTCCCGACGCCGCCGCCCGCCGAGCCGGACCGCTGGCGCTTCCTCACCGCCGTCACCGGTGCGCCCGCACCCCCGCCCAACGGCCCGGGGGCCGGCGAAGCCGGCCTCGTCCTCGGCGCACCGCAGCTCGCCCAGGCGCGCACCGTCGCGGACGCGCTGGCCTCCTACGCCAAGCGCCTCAAAGGCGCCGAGAAACGGCGGCTCGCGGCCGTCAAGACGTGGGGCCTGCGCCGCGCCCCCCTCCGGGCGCCAGCGCCCCCCGCCGAGAAGCCGAAGCTGACCAGCGAGCCAGGACACACCACGGGCAAGGGCCTGCCGCCGGTGATCGTCCAGGTGCCGACCGACGAGAAGGTGGTCTTCCTCACCATCGACGACGGCGCGGAGAAGGACCCCGAGCTGCTGGAGATGATGCGCGAACTCGACCTGCCCTACACGAGCTTCCTCTCCGACTACGTGGCGCGCGACGACTACGACTACTTCCGCGAGGCCCACCGGGACGGCTCCGCCATCCAGAACCACTCCATCAACCACCGCGAGATGCCGACGCTCTCCTACGCGGAGCAGCGGCAGGAGATCTGCCGCCAACAGGACATCCTGGAGAAGGAGATCGGCGAGCGCCCCACCCTCTTCCGCCCGCCCTACGGCGCCTACGACCGCGACACGCTGCGCGCCGCCGCGTCCTGCGACGTCGAGGCCATCCCGCTGTGGGCCGAGGAGGCCTTCCCCGACCGCATCGACTGGGGCCGCGGCGACCACGAACTCCACCCCGGCGACATCATCCTCACCCACTTCCGCGGCACCGAGGAATGGTCCGGCTCCATGCCGGACATGATCCGCCGCGTCCTCGACACGGTCACCAGCCAGGGCTTCGCGCTCGCCCGCCTGGAGGACTACGTCTGACGTCCCACCGGCGGAGGTTTTCCCCCACCCACCCGCCCTTTCCGCTGCCGCGGCGCGACGGCCGGTACGCAGCGCCCTGGCCGCCCGGGCCCGCGGCGACGGCGCTTCGCGCGTCCCAGGGGATGGGCGCACATGGCCGCCTTGGGGGCGGAGCAGCCGCCTCCGGCCGCCCCCTCGCACTCACCGCGCCGCCCGTCCGCCCAGGTCGGCGCGGAGCGGCGCCACGCGCCCGGCTGGCTGTGGGCGCGCAGCGCCCCGGCACTTCGCGCTCAGCCCCCCGCAGGGCGGCGCGGCGGCCCCGCCCGCCCGGCCGCGCCTCCGGCGCCTCGCCCGCCAACGCGGTTCGTGGCTCGGGCGCCCCGCGCCCGGCCACCCGGGCCGGCAGGCGCGTAGCGCCGACGGTCCGGGCCTCCGGCGCACGGCAACGCACCCCTACCGGTGACGCTTCGCACGCCCCGCCCCCGCCTGGCCGCCCGCAGGGCGGGTCACGCTGACGGTCCGTGCCCCGCGCCCAGCCCGCATCCGCCAGCGGTCGCTTCGTGCGTGTCGCGCTCTGGCGCGCAACGCCCAGCCGCCCGCGGGGCGGCGCGGCCTCCCCAGCCAGCCGGGCGCGCATCGCCGGCCGTCCGCGCCTCTGGCGCGTGGCGCCGTCCCTCTGCCTCCGGCGCACGGCGCCGCGCCCCGCGCCTTCCCCAGGGCGCCGGCCGGATTCAGCCGACGATGGGTGCCC
>NZ_BAAGPR010000206.1:0-5995 GCF_054783955.1 Streptomyces mayteni
TAGCCGCCGGCGCGGCCGCGGTCGGCGGCGCGGGGGCCCGCCAGGGCAACCCGGTCGCCGGCGGTGTCGCGGCCCACGGTTCCCGTACCGGCCAGTCGGGTTCATCATCGACGGGAACGAACACCGGACGCGCCGGAAACCCTGGCCCCGACAACCGAGGAGGTAGCCGGTGACCAGCCCGCCGCACACCCTCACCAGGCGCCGCACCTATCTCATCGGCCGGGCCAGACCACAGGCCATCATCGGCCGGAACCGCGAGGCCGGCGAGATCGGCTTCATCGTCGCCGGCGCCTTCCTCGGCATGATGAGCGGCATCCTCATCCCGACCCTGACCATCCGCATCGTCGGCCTGGTCGGCTTCCCCATGATCGCCCTCGCCGCCGTCTACCTCCCGTACAACGGCCGCACATTCTACCGGTGGTTCGAGATCAACCGTTCCTTCCGCCGCACCCAGCGACGCGGCGCCACCTACCGCTCGGACGCCCCCGAGGCCGGCATCGCCCTCGGCGGCCGCGAGGTCGCCGTCGGCGCGCCCCCCGGCGTCGGCCGCGTCGAGTGGCGCCCCACCGCCTTCGGCCCCGACGAACTCGCCGTCCTCCTCCACACCGACCGCCGCACCCTCACCGCCGCCATCGAGATCGAGGGCCCGGGCGTCGGCCTGCGCGACAGCGAGGACCAGGAGGCCCTGGTCGAGCGGTTCGGCACCCTCCTCAAGCACGTGGCCAACGGCGACGGCCACGTCACCCGGCTCCAGATGCTGGCCCGCACCCTCCCCGCCGACCCCGACGCCCACGCCAACGACGTCCGCGAGCGCGGCGACGGCGAGGCACCCGGCTGGATCCAGAACTCCTACGACCAGCTCCAGTCGATGGTCTCCACCTCCAGCGAGCAGCACCGCGCCTACCTGGTCGCCTGCATGCACCACTCGCGCGACCTCAGCAACGAGGCCCAGTCCATCGCCCGCGCCGCCCGCACCACGGGCAACCGCCGCCGGATGTCGCAGGACGAGGCGCTCGCCATCGTCATGGCCCGCGAACTCGCCGACATCTGCGCCCGCCTGACCGAGGCCGACATCCGCGTCCGCCAGCCCCTCGGCGAGGCCCGGCTCGCCTCCCTGATCCACTCCATGTACGACCCGGACCACCCCATCGACCACATCCAGGCCATGTCCAAGCGCAACGCCTGGCCGGCCGAGCTCGACGCCCGCGAGCCCACCTACCTCCAGGCCAAGACCCGCGAGTCCGACACCCGCGAGCCCTGGTGCCACGCCACCGCCTGGGTCAAGGAGTGGCCGATGACCCCGGTCGGCGTCAACTTCCTCGCCCCGCTGCTCGTCCACACCCCCGACGTCATCCGCACCGTCGCCGTCTGCATGGACCTCGAACCCACCGAGATCGCCATCGAGCGGATGCTCACCGAGAAGACCAACGACGAGGCCGAGGCGTCCCGCGCCGCCAAGATGAACCGCACCGTCGACCCCCGCGACGTCGCCGCCCACGGCCGCGTCGACCAGCGCGGCGACGACCTCGCCTCCGGCGCCGCCGGCGTCAACATCGTCGGCTACCTCACCGTCTCCTCGCCCACCCCCGAGGCCCTGGCGAGGGACAAGCGCACCATCCGCGCCTCCGCTGGCAAGTCCTACCTGAAGCTGGAGTGGTGCGACCGCGAGCACCACCGCGCCTTCGTCAACACCCTCCCCTTCGCCACCGGAATCAAGCGATGACGCACACCCCGGTGCCGACGCCCCCCGTGCTGTGGCCCCCGAAGGAGTGGACCGTGAAAGAGGTGCCGCCATGCCGCCCCGCGATCCGCTGAACGTCATCACCGAGGCGTTCACCAGCCTCCTGTACGGCCGCATCGAGACCACCAGGCTCCCCGTCCGCACCTCGACGGGCCAGGCCCAGGCCGTCTACCTGCCCACCGCCGCCCCCGGCCTCGGCGACTCGGGCGTCATCATCGGCCGCGAGGTCTACTCGGGCAAGGGCTACATCTACGACCCCTTCCAGCTCTACGGCCAGCAACTCCCCGCCCCGCACTGGCTGGTGCTCGGCGAGTCCGGCAACGGCAAGTCGGCGCTGGAGAAGACCTACGTCCTGCGCCAACTCCGCTTCCGCGACCGGCAGATCGTCGTCCTCGACGCCCAGGGCGAGGACGGCGTCGGCGAATGGAACCTGATCGCCGAGGAGTTGGGCATCACGCCCATCCGCCTCGACTCGATGGCCACCGACGGGAACGTGCGGCTCAACCCGCTCGACCCGTCCATCACCACCACCGGGCAGCTGGCGCTGCTCCGCACCATCATCGAGGTCGCCCTCGGCCGCTCCCTCGACGAGCGCTCCGGCTTCGCCCTCAAGGTCGCCCACGCCCACGTCAACCAGGCCATCACCGACCGGCAGCCGATCCTCACCGACATCGTCGAACTCCTGCGCCACCCGCGGCCCGAGGCCGCCGACGCGATGAACGTCGCCCTGGAGGACGTCCGCGCCTGGGGCCTCGACGTGGCGCTGGTCCTCGACCGGCTGGTCGACGGCGACCTGCGCGGCATGTTCGACGGCCCCACCACCGTCGGCATCGACCTCGACGCCCCGCTGATCGTCTTCGACCTCTCCCACATCGACCGCAACTCGATCGCCATGCCCATCCTGATGGCGATCGTCGGCGTCTGGCTCGAACACACCTGGATAAGGCCCGACCGGAAGAAGCGCATCTTCCTGGTCGAGGAGGCCTGGCACATCATCAACTCGCCGTCGGTCGCCCAGCTCTTCCAGCGGCTCCTGAAGTTCGGCCGCCGGCTCGGCCTCTCCTTCGTCGCGGTCGTCCACCACCTCTCCGACGTGGTCGACGGCGCCGCCGCCAAGGAGGCCGCGGCCATCCTCAAGATGGCCTCCACCCGCACGATCTACGCCCAGAAGTCCGACGAGGCCCGCGCCACCGGGCAGGTGCTCGGCCTGCCACGCTGGGCCGTCGAGATCATCCCCACCCTCACCCCCGGCATGGCCGTGTGGGACGTCAACGGCAACGTGCAGGTCGTCAAGCACCTGGTCACCGAGGCCGAGCGCCCGCTCGTCTTCACCGACCGCGCGATGACCGAGTCCTCCGAGGTCATGCTGGCCGACGAGGCCCTGATCGACGATCCCTACGAGGCCGAGACCGAGGCCCGCGTGATGTCCTTCGAGAAGCGACAGGGCGTCGGCTAGCCGCCGGAGGCACCCCCATCATGAGCGACACAGCATGAGCGACACAGCATGAGCGACGAATCATGAGCGACAACGCGGCGGGCCGCCGCGGCGGCGTCCCCGACGGGCTGCTGCTCGGCGCCCTCGGCCTGGCACTCGGCTTCACCACCCTGGTGTGGTCGGCCACCGGCCTCGGCGGCCTGCTGCGGCACGGCGCCTGGCCGGACGGCGTCACCTTCCTCCGCACCTCGGGCGCCGTCCGCACCCTCCTGGTGGCCCCGCGCGACGTCGCCGGCGCCTGGCCGGCCGCGGACCCGAGTGCCCTGCCGAGCCCCGGCGTGCTGTGGCTGACGTTCCTCGGCCAGCTCGTCGTGCTGTTCTCCACAGCCCTGTGGATCTCCGTCCGCGTCGCGCACCGCAGGGCCCGCCGCCGCGCCCACGGCCGTGACGGTCACGCGCCGGAGCCGAAGGCCGCGGCGCCCGAGCCGTCGCCCGCCCAGGACCTGGTTCCCGCCCCCGTGCCGACGCCGGCGCCGGGCCCCGGGCCGGTGGCGCCCGCCGTGGAGGCCGCGCCACCGTCGCCCGCGGTGCCGGTGCCGGCCGCCACCCCCGACCGGGGGGCGGAGCCGGCCGCCGCCGTGCTCCGGGCGGCCGGCGGGCTGATCGTCGTCGACCCCGACGGCCGGCTCCTTGCCAGGACGGCCCGCCAACGCGGCAAGCAGGGCCCCGTCCACGTCTACGATCCCGGGCACGCCACCGACAGCTCCAACCGCCTCCGCTGGGCGCCCCAGCGCGGCTGCGAGGACATGCCACTCGCCCGCCGCCGCGCCGCCGCCCTCCTCGCGCCGGTCCGCCCCGCCGAACCCGTCTTCCGGCTGGACGCGGAGACCGCCGAGACGGTGCTCCGCTGCCACCTGCACGCCGCCGCCCTGGCCGGCGAGCCCATCCAGCAGGTGCACCGCTGGTCCCAGGGCCGCTCCGCCGGCACCCCCGGCAAGATCCTCCGCACCCACCCGCGCGCCGCTGGCGGTGCCTCGATGGAGCTGGAGAGCGCCCTCACCGCCCACCCCGGCCGGCGCGACGCCGCCCTCGAACTCATCGGCCGCGCCCTCGGCGGCCTCGACCAGCTGCACATCCGCCAGTCCTGCACGCCGGGCCGCGTCGACAACCTGGCCCTCGACAACCTGGCGGGCGAGGGCGCCACTCTCTACGTCGTCGGCGACCAGCGGGAGACGGCCGCGCTGCGCTCCGCCCTGGTCGACGAGCTGACCTCCGCCCACCCCGGCACCCTCACCGTCGTCGAAGGCGGCTGATCCCCCCTGTCGGTGCCGGATGGCACACTGGGCAGCGTGAACCACGAGGCACGATGGATACCCAGGACCTGGTGAGGCTGCGCCGGGCCCGCGACCTCATGGACCGGCACTACGCCAGGCCCCTCGACGTCGCCGCCCTGGCCAGGGTCGCCCTGATGTCGCCCGGGCACTTCTCCCGCAGCTTCCGCGCCGCCTACGGCGAAACCCCGTACGGCTACCTGATGACCCGCCGCATCGAGCGGGCCAAGGCTCTGCTGCGCCGGGGCGATCTCTCCGTCACCGAGGTCTGCTTCGAGGTCGGCTGTTCCTCGCTGGGTTCGTTCAGCTCCCGCTTCACCGAGCTGGTCGGCGAGAGCCCCAGCGCCTACCGGGCCCGCCACCACGACGTCGATGCGGCCATTCCGGCGTGCTTCGTCAAGATCTTCAGCCGCCCGGTCAGGGATGGAGAAGCCTCCCCGTCCGCCGGCACGTAGCGTGCGACGCATGGATCTGACGCTCTCCCACTGCTTTCTGCCCATCGACGACCACGACCGGGCGATCGCCTTCTACCACCAGGCACTTGGGCTCGAGGTGCGTTCCGACGTCTCCGCCGAGGGCATGCGCTGGGTGGTGGTCGGCTCCCCGGCGCAGCCCGGCGTGAACATCGTGCTGCAGCCGCCGGTGGCCAACCCGGACGCGTCGGCCGGCGACAAGCAGGTGATGGGCGAGCTGATGGCCAAGGGGGTACTGGGCGGCGTCAACTTCGCGACGGACGACTGCGACGCGACATTCGCGCGGGTGCGTGCCGCGGGCGCCGAGGTGGTGCAGGAGCCGCTCGACCAGCCGTACGGGGTGCGGGACTGCGCCTTCCGCGACCCGTCGGGCAACCTGATCCGGATCAGCCAGGACCGGGCCTGAGCACCATCTCGTAGGCGCCGTACGACAGGTCGTCGGGGTCGGAGTCCCTGACGCCGGTGGGCCGGAAGCCGAGCGAGGTGTAGAAGCGGGCGGCGCGGGCGTTGGCCTCGTGGACGCGGAGCCGCACCTCCCGGTCGCCGGCCCAGTCGATGGCCGCCCCCATCAGTCGGGCGGCCAGGCCGGTGCCGCGGTGCTCGGGCAGCAGATACACGCCCACCACCTGGGCCCACCGCTCCTCCCGGCACACGCCGACCATGCCGGCCCAGGCGCCGTCCTCGAGTTCGCCGACGAACACCACGGTGCCGCGCCCGGCGGCTCGTCGTTCCCACTCGCCCTGGGTCAGCTGTAGCGCCTCCTCGTAGGGCTCGAAGAACGCCACCGGCGCGACGGGGTCGCTCAGGGCTGCCAGCCGCAGGTTCCTGAACTCCCGCCAGTCCGCACGGCTCGACCGCCGGATGGTGTACACCATGCGGCCGATGCTTCCACCGAAGCCGCCCACCCCGCAACACAAGTAGGGCCCGTTGGTTTCCCAACGGGCCCTACTCGTATAAAAATTGTCCGGCGGCGACCTACTCTCCCACACGGTCCCCCATGCAGTACCATCGGCGC
>NZ_BAAGPR010000207.1:0-5962 GCF_054783955.1 Streptomyces mayteni
CCACCCGCCCTCGCGGGTGGCCTCGCGCGGCAGCGGCCGGGCGGCGCCCTTCGGGCTTGGCGGCGTAGCCGCCGCATGCCTGGGTCGGTGCGTGGCGCGGTGGCCGCAGGGGCTTTGCGGCCGTGCCGCGCCCACCCACCCGCCCTCGCGGGTGGCCTCGCGCGGCAGCGGCCGGGCGGCGCAGCCGCCGAGGGGCGGGCGGTACAGCCGTGACGGCCGTGGGCCCGCACTTGCAGCGGTGGGAGCCCCCGCCCAGAACTCGCACCAGCCCTGGCGGCGTAGCCGCCGCGGGTCGGGCCCGCCGGACCAGCCTGCGCCGGTGCCCCGTACCCTCGCGGGGCGCGTGACGGGGCGGGTGGGCGGGGAATGGCCCGCGCGCAGCGCCGGGGCCAGCTCGGCGGGGCACCCCGTCCACAACACCGGACCAGCCTGGGCCAAGCGGCGCAGGCCCCGCGCGGAGCGCGAAGAACGGGCGGGCGGGTGGGGGCAATCCCGGGCGGAGCGCCGGGCCGCCATCGGCTCGGCGGCGTAGCCGCCGTGGCCTCCAGGCCCCCACCCCCGCGCGGAGCGCGGGGCGCGGCGAGCGGCCCCGGCCCGGCAGGGCCACGGCGCGGAGCGCGTCGAAGGGCGGGTGGGTGGGGGATACCCGCCGCGGTTCCGGCCGTCCGGCCAGGACCCCGTACCGCACACCAGGGTTGCGCGCGTAGACTACGCGCCGTGGCCAAGGTGACGCGGGACGACGTGGCGCGGCTGGCGGGGACTTCGACCGCCGTCGTCAGCTATGTCATCAACAACGGTCCGCGCCCTGTGGCCGCGGGCACGCGGGAGCGGGTGCTCGCCGCGATCAAGGAGCTGGGGTACCGGCCGGACCGGGTCGCGCAGGCGATGGCCTCGCAACGCACCGACCTGATAGGTCTGATCGTTCCTGACGCCCGGCAGGCGTTCTTCGCCGAGCTGGCGTACGCCGTCGAACAGGCCGCCGACGAGCGCGGCAAGATGGTGCTGGTCGGGAACTCGGACTACCGGGACGAGCGCGAGGTCCACTACCTGCGGGCGTTCCTCGGGATGCGGGTGTCGGGGTTGATCCTGATCAGTCAGGGCCCGAGCGAGCACGCCGCCGCCGAGATCGACGCCTGGGACGCCCGGGTGGTGCTGCTGCACGAGCGGCCCGACTCGATCGACGACGTGGCGGTCCATGTCGACGACATCGGCGGCGCCCAGCGCATAACCCGGCACCTGCTGGTGGACCACGCCTATCCGTACGTCGCCTGTCTCGGCGGCGTCGACTCGACGCCGGAGTCCGGCGACCCGGTCACCGACCACGTCACCGGTTGGCGGCGGGCCATGACCGAGGCCGGGCTGCCCACCGAGGGCCGGCTGTTCCAGGCGCTCTACAACCGCTACGACGCCTACCGCGTCGCCCTCGAGCTGCTCTCCGGGCCCGAGCGGCCGCCGGCCCTGATGTGCGCCACCGACGACCAGGCGATCGGCGTGCTGCGCGCCGCCCGCGAGCTGCGGATCGACGTGCCTGGCGAGTTGGCGGTGGTCGGCTTCGACGACGTCAAGGAGGCGGCCCTCACGGACCCGCCGCTGACCACCGTCGGCTCCGACCGGATGGCGATGGCCAGGGCGGCCGTCGACCTGGCGATAGGCGATCCCGAGGACCTGCAGAACGAGCGGCTGCGGCAGTTCCCCGTCCAGCTCAAGATCCGCCGCTCCTGCGGCTGCGGCGGCTGATCCGTTCCACCATTGAGTGAAAAGCGGCTCATGGACTTGGGTTCGTTCCGACCGGCATGCTGGAGTGAGCGTCGGAAGTGTTGGAGGAACCGCCATGAGCGTAGCGACCGTCGATCACAACTCCGGACAGTCCGACTGGGACGAGCTTCTTCGGCTGTTGTACGAGATGGACACCCCCGAGGGCTGCAAGGCGGAGATCGTCGAGGGAGTCATCACCGTGGCGCCGCCGCCGTCGAACGGCCACACACTGATCGCCAGCGCGTTGCACCGCGCGTTGGTGCTCGCTGAACTGCCGGACGGGTGCGAGGTGTTCCAGAACCTGGACGTGATCACTCCGCGCCGCGAGGGTTACTACATCCCGGATCTGGTGGTGGCCGACCGTGCGCTTCTGGCCTCTCCGGAGACGGTGCGCGCGGCTGACGCCGAGCTCGTCGTGGAGATCACCTCCCCCAGCAACGCCCGCCACGACCGGGTCCCCAAGCGCATCGGTTACGCCGTCGCCGGGGTGCCGCTCTACCTGCTGGTCGACGCGTATGCCGAGGGCGGGCCGACCGTGACGTTGTACGGCGAGCCGAGTGGTGAGATGTACCGGGTCCTCCAGGCGGGCAAGTTCGGCGACACCTTCCACCTCCCCGAGCCCTTCGGGTTCGACCTCGACACGGCCGGTTTCCTCGCCGAGGGCTGATCCGTAGGAGATTCTGAGCCGGCCCTCAGACTGCTCTCATCTTCCGGGCGCACCGTCGTCCCATGAGCGAAAACCAGGCAGCAGACCAGCCAGTCCAGGGAAACGCGTACCCGCCCCAGCCGGCGTACGAGCCGCTCGTCGATGGTCAGCCCAGGCACCGGAAGCGCGCGCGGCGGCCGGTGGCGTTGTTCGCCGCGGTGGCCATCGTCGCGGCGGCCGCCGGTGGTGGCACGGCCGCGCTGCTCGACACCGCGACGGACGGCGGATCGTCCTCCGCCAGCTCGGGCACCAGCGCGTCCGCCGTCTCGGTCGGCTCCACCGGCACGGTCTCCTCGGTGGCGACCGCCGTCAGCCCCAGCGTCGTCGAGATCTCCACCGGCAGCGCGACCGGCTCCGGCGTCGTCCTCACCTCGGACGGCGAGATCCTCACCAACAACCACGTGGTCTCGGGCGCCGACACCGTCGAGGTCACGTTCAGTGACGGCTCGACCGCGCAGGCCAGCGTCACCTCCACCGATCCCGACACCGACCTCGCGCTGATCAAGGCGGACGACGTCAGCGGGCTGACCGCCGCCACGCTCGGGGACTCCGACACCGTGGCCGTCGGCGACCAGGTGGTCGCCATCGGCTCGCCCGAGGGGCTGACCGGCACCGTCACCAGCGGGATCGTCTCGGCGCTGCACCGCGAGGTGACCGTGGCCAGGGAGGACGGCGGCGGGCAGGGCGGCGGCGGCAGCCAGGAGTGGCCGTTCGAGTTCGGCGGCGGCCGCTACAACGGCGACGTCGGCTCGTCCACCACCAGCTACGAGGCCATCCAGACCGACGCCTCGCTGAACCCGGGCAACTCCGGTGGCGCGCTCGTGAACATGCGCGGCGAGATCATCGGCGTCAACTCCGCCATGTACAGCACGGGACAGGACTCCGGCAGCGCGGGCCTCGGCTTCGCGATCCCGGTCAACACCGTCAAGGACTTCCTGCACAGCGCGGGCTCCGACGCGGTGACCGGCGACAACGCCTGATGCGAGACTTGGCCCCATGAGCGATGGTTCCCGCGTGCTGATCGTGGACGACGAGCCGGCCGTTCGGGAGGCGCTGCGTCGCAGCCTGGCCTTCGAGGGGTACGCCACCGAGACGGCCGTGGACGGCGTCGACGCGCTGGCCAAGCGGGAGACGTACGAGCCGGACGCCATCGTGCTCGACGTGCTCATGCCCCGGATGGACGGTCTCACCACGGCCCGGCGGCTGCGCGCCGTCGGGGACCGGGTGCCGATCCTGATGCTCACCGCGCGTGACACCGTCGGCGACCGGGTCAGCGGGCTCGACGCCGGCGCCGACGACTACCTCGTCAAGCCGTTCGAGCTGGACGAGCTGCTGGCCAGGCTGCGGGCGCTGCTGCGCCGCGGCTCGTACGCCAGGGCCGGCGCCGAGGGCGAGCCAGGCGCGGCGGCCGACGAGGACTGGCTGTCCTTCGGCGACCTGCGGATGAACCCGGCCACCCGGGAGGTCACGCGCGGCGAGCGGGCCATGGAGCTGACCCGCACCGAGTTCACCCTGCTGGAACTCCTCATGGCCCACCCGCGCCAGGTGCTCACCAGGGAGCAGATCCTGCACGCGGTCTGGGGCTTCGACTACGAGCCGACGTCCAACTCCCTGGACGTCTACATCATGTACCTGCGCCGCAAGACCGAGGCGGGCGGCGAGCCGCGGCTGCTGCACACGGTGCGCGGGGTCGGCTACGTGCTGCGCGCCCCCGGGACGTGAGGTGCGGATCGTGAGATGCGGATCATGAGGTGCGCGGCATGAGGCGCCGGTTCCGTGACCTGCCGCTGCGGTCCAGGCTCGCGCTGCTGACCGCGCTCGCGGTCGCGGTCGCGGTCGCGACCTGTGCCGGGGTGGCGTGGTTCCTGGTCCGCGACCAGCTGAGGTCGTCGATCGACGAGACGTTGCGCGGCAGCTCCGTCCAGCCTCCCGTGCTGGCGGACCAGGCGGTCAGCGGCCGCTGCGTCACCGACCCCGACCAGCTGGCGGACGACGTGCCGTCGCCGCTCGGCTTCGTCACCCAGGTGGTGCGGCCCGACGGCCAGGCCTGCCTGATCCAGGGCAGCGCGACGCTGCACGTCTCCGACTCCGACGTCGCCGTGGCACAGGGCCACCAGCGCGAGTCGCTGCACGACGCCACCGGTTCGGACGGCGCCGCGTACCGGGTGATCACCCGGCAGGTCAGAGTGCCGGGCGGCGACGTCACGGTGACGGTGGCCAGGCCGTTGTCCGAGGTGGACGACCCGCTGCGTTCGCTCGCCGTGGTGCTGACGCTGGTGGCGGCCGGCGGCGTGGTGGGCGCGGCCGGGGTCGGCGTGGCGCTGGCGCGCGCCGGGCTGCGGCCGGTGGACCGGCTGACCGAGGCGACCGAGCACATCGCCCGCACCGAGGACCTGAGCGTGCGGATCCCGGTCGTCGGCGACGACGAGATCGCCCGGCTGTCCCGCTCGTTCAACTCGATGACGGCGGCGCTCGCCTCGTCCAGGGAGCTGCAACAGCAGCTGATCGCGGACGCGGGGCACGAACTGCGCACCCCGCTGACGTCGTTGCGCACCAACATCGAGCTGCTGGTGCGGAGCGAGGAGACCGGCCGGCCGCTGCCGTCCGACGACCGGCGGCAGCTGCTCGCCTCGGTGACGGCGCAGCTCACCGAGCTCGGCGCGCTGATCGGGGACCTCCAGGAGCTGTCCCGCCCCGAGCGGGCGGCGGGCAGCGGCCGGGTGGAGGTGGTCGGGCTGCACGAGGTGGCGGCGCGGGCGGTGGCACGGGCCAGGCTGCGGGCGCAGGGCATCCCCATCAACACGGCGCTCGACCCGTGGTTCGTGCGCGCCGAGCCGGCGGCCCTGGAGCGGGTGGTGGTCAACCTGCTGGACAACGCGGTGAAGTTCGGCGCGGAGGGGCGCGACGCGGCGGCCGGCGTCGACGTCACGCTGCGGGACGGCGTGCTGCTGATCCGCGACCGCGGGCCCGGCATCCCGCCCGACGAACTGCCGCACGTCTTCGAGCGGTTCTGGCGGGCCCCCGGCGCCCGCCGGCTGCCGGGCTCCGGGCTCGGCCTGTCCATCGTGGCCAGGACGGTGCGCGAGTCGGGCGGCCAGGTCTCGCTGCACCCGGCGCGGGACGCGGCGGGCGGCACGGAGGCCGTGCTACGGCTGCCGGGCGCGCCCGTCCCACCACCGGAGCGGTAGCCCCCCACCCACCCGCCCTTTCCGCTGCCGCGCTGGGGGTGCGCGCTGCGCGCGGGCGGTGGCCCGCGGGGCCCAACGGGGCGGCTTCGCCGCCGTTGGGCCCTTGCGGCCGTGTCGGCCTGCGGCCGTGCCGCGCCCACCCACCCGCCATGGGGGCACCTCCCAGCCTCCCCCAGACTCCGTCCGGGGGGACCCCCATGGCTGGGGGCCTTAGCTCAAGGCCGTGAAGTTAGGGGTTGTGGGGGTGGTGTGACGTGGGAAGCGGAGCCCCGGTAGAACTGGCAGTCGACCAAGACAAGCCGTTCACATAGAC
>NZ_BAAGPR010000208.1:0-5944 GCF_054783955.1 Streptomyces mayteni
CGTCGGCCGGGCGGTCGGCCGGGCCGCCGGCCAGCGTCTCGGCGAGGCGCAGCGCGACCAGGTCGAGGTGGGCCGAGAAGATCCCCGACCGGTCGGGCCCACCGCCGGCGCCCACCGGCTGGGCGGCCCGGATGTGCGCCAGCATCCGCAGCGACAGCGGGTGCGCGGCCTCGCCGGGGGCGAGGCCCGCCGGGTCGAGGCCGACGGCCGCCCTGGCCCGGCCGGCCGGTTCGGGGGCGAGGTCGCCGATCGGCAGGTGGGCGGGGAGCCGGCCGGCTGGCCGGCCGTGCAGGGTGCCGGGCGGGAACAGCCAACCGGCCCGTTCCCAGTGCTCGGGCCGGCAGGCCAGCACGAGCCGGGCGCCGACGGCCCGCAGCCAGCCGACGGTGGCCGGCACCCAGCCGGCGAGTCGGACGGCGAGCTCCTCCGGCATCTCCTCCGGGCCGTCGAGCACCACGAGCAGCGGCTGCCCGCCGTCCCTGGCAGTCCGCGCGGCGACGTCGGGGTCGGTGCGGGCCAGGGCGCGCCCCACGGCGTCGCGCAGCCCGGTGTCGCCGGGCCGCAGCTCGGCACCGCGCAGCCAGACGGTGCCAGGGCGGCCGCTGGCGTGCGCGGCCAGCAGGGTGCTGCGCCCGGTGCCCGGCGGGCCGACCAGGGCGGCCACGCTGGCGCTCCCCCGCTCGAACACGGCCAGTTCCCCGGCCAGCTCCGGCCGGTCGTGGCGGGTGGGGCGGACGCCGGCCCCCGCGAGCGAGTCGGCTGCCAGGGCGTGGACCCCGGCGAGGTTGAGGGCGGCGCCGAAGCCGGGCACGGTGACGCCGTTGCGGCGCAGCAGTTCGGCCAGCGGCCCGGTGCCCTCCAGGGCGGCGGCGGTGTGCAGGGGCACGGCGAAGCCGGCCGAGCGTCCCTGGGCGTGCAGCGCCGTGGTGAGGACGGCGACCACGGCGCCGGTGGCCGGGTCGACGACCGGGCTGCCGGTGTGCGCCGCGTCGAGCCGGAGCCCGAAGGACGCGCCAGGGGGCAGCTGGAGCTCCAGCGCCTCGTCGATCCGGTGGAAGCGGTCGGTTGCGGTGTACACGGCGGGACGTCCAGGGGCGTACAGCGTGGCGTCCGTCCAGGCGTCGGCCAGCCGCAGCCTGACGGGTCCTGGCCGGTCGGGCGCGATGACCAGCGGCCGCGCGGGGCACGGCGGTGCGGGTACCCGGATCAGGGCCAGGTCCCAGTGCGGAAGCTCGGTGACGGCGGCGGCGTCGACGACGCGGCTCTCGCCGCCCGGCCGGCCGAGGACGAGGCGGGCGAGCCCGTCGACCGCCTCGTGGCTGGTGACCAGGGTGCCCTCGGCGTCGGCGCGGAACGCGACGCCGCGCGGGCGGCCGGCCAGATCGCCGACGCGCGTCAGCGCGCCCGCCGGATCCACGGTCGCCACCGAGTCCACCGCCATCGCCGCGCCTCCCCTGTCACCGGTCCCGCCGAGTCAGGGGGAGGTCCTGCCCAGCGGCGGCGCGAAACGCACCCGGCGGCGCACGCGCCGCCCGGACGCCGTACACCACGACCGGCTCTTCACCCGTTCCGGTGACGCCCGGCGGCTGGCCGCCGCCGAGCGGCCGGGTTCGGAACCGGGTGGCTGGCCGCCGGCAGGCGCACTGGCGGAGGGACCATCGGCGTCAGGGCCCCCGCCGGGCCGGAGGCCCGCGGCCGTGCCGCGCCCACCCTCCCCCAGCCTGGCGGCGGGGGGGGTACCCCCACAAGCCCTCGGGTGGGTGCCTCGCGCGGCAGCGGGCCCGTGGCCTCCGCGCGTAGCGCGGAAGGGGCCGGTGGGCGGGGAAAACCCCCGGCCCGAAGGGCCAGACGGCGCAGCCGCCCTCGCCCCCCGGGGCCCGCCAAGCCCCCGCGCGAAGCGCGGAAAGGGCGGGCGGGCGGGGAAAACCCCCGGCGCGAAGGGCCAGACGGCGCAGCCGCCCTCGCCCCCCGGGGCCCGCCCCACCAGGGCCCACCGCGCGGAGCGCGGAAAAGGGGGGGGAGGGTGGGGAAAACCCCGCGCGGAGCGCGGGCCCGCTGCGGCGGGCCCTCAGCCGCCCTGGGGGGCGAAGACGGCGAGGCTCCTGGCGCGGTCGCCGTCGGCCTCGACGAGTGCCACCAGCCGGTCGTCGGGGTCGAAGACGGCCACCGGCCCGGCCGGCAGCCGCGGGGTGGCGATCCTGGCCCCGTTGCCGAGCAGCCTGGCCTCCCGTTCGGTCACGTCCCACCGTGGGAAGGAGGCCGCCGCGGCCTCGTCGAGCGGCTGCACGACCAGCTCGGCGCGCAGTTCGTCGACGGTGCGGGCGGCGCCCAGCGTGTAGGGGCCGACGCGGGTGCGGTGCAGCGCGGTGAGGTGGCCGCCGGTGCCGAGCGCGGCGCCGAGGTCGCGGGCCAGGGCGCGGATGTAGGTGCCCGACGAGCAGACCACGGTGATGTCGACGTCCGTGACGGTGAGGCCGTCCGCGAGGGTGTGCTCGACGGCGCGGTCCGCGGTGAAGGTGGAGACGGTGACCCGGCGCGCCGGGATCTCCACCTCCTCGCCGGCCCGCACCCGCCGGTACGAACGCTGGCCGTCGATCTTGACGGCGCTGACCTTGGCCGGCACCTGCATGATCTCGCCGGTCAGGGCCGCGACGCCGGCGGCGATGGCGGTCGGCTCGACGCCGGCCGCGCCCCGCGCCCCGGTGACCTCGCCCTCCGCGTCGTCCGTGACCGTGGTCCGACCGAGGCGGATGGTGCCCTTGTACTCCTTGTCGGTGAGCGCCAGGTGGCCGAGCAGCCTGGTGGCCCGGCCGAGGCCCACGAGGAGCACCCCGGTGGCCATCGGGTCGAGGGTGCCGGCGTGCCCGACGCGCCGGGTGCGGGCGATGCCGCGCAACACCGCGACGACATCGTGGGAGGTGAAGCCGGCGGGCTTGTCCACGACGACAAGCCCGTCGGCTGTTGATCCAGTCATGCGCCGGTCAGTCCTCGTCCCCGCTCGCCGCCGCGGAGCCGGTGCCGGCCCCGCCCTCGCCGTCGGACCCCGGCTCGCCCCGCTCGCCACGCTCGTCCGGCTCGTCCCGCTCCTCGCGGTTCTCCCGGTACGGGTCGGCACCGCCGGCGTACTGGGCCCCGGCCGACGAGCGGCGCAGCTCCTCGTCGCGCTCCCTGGCGCGGTCGAAGAGGTGGTCCATGTTGCGTGCCGTCTCGGGCAGCGCGTCCGGCACGAACTCCAGGCTCGGCGTGTGCTTGACGCCGGCCGCCGCGCCGACCGCGGAACGCAGCACGCCCTTGGCGCTGCGCAGCCCGGCGGCCACCTCCTCCCGGTCGGACTCGTCGCCGTACACCGTGTAGAAGACGGTCGCCTCCCGCAGGTCCCCGGTGACTCTGGTGTCGGTGATGGTCACCCGGCTGCCCAGCCTGGGGTCCTTGATGTCCCGCTGCAGCTTCTGGGCGACCACCTCGCGGATGAGGTCCGCCAGCCTCTTCGCCCGAGCCTTGTCGGCCACTGCTCCGTCTCCTCGTACTGTTCTCGAATGTCGCGGCTCATGGTCAGCCTGCGCCGCCGGGACTCGCCCGGCTACTCGTCCTCGCCGCCGTGGACGCGCCGTCGCACGGACAGCAGCTCCACCTCGGGCCGCTCGGCCACCCAGCGCTCGCACCTGTCGAGCACCTCGGTGAGCCGGCCGGCGTCCCCCGAGACCACCGCGAGCCCGATCCGGGCCCGCCGGTGGAGGTCCTGACCGCCCACCTCGGCGACGCTGACCGCGTACCTGCGCTGGAGTTCCGCCACGATCGGCCGCACCACCGAGCGCTTCTCCTTGAGGGAGTGGACATCGCCGAGCAACAGGTCGAAGGAGAGTGTCCCGGTATACATGCGGTGATCGTAACGGCAGCGGCCGGGGCCGATCGACGGGGTTTCCCCCGCCGACCGACCCCGGCCCGACCGCTAGACGCGCGGCTTCTCGCGCATCTCGTAGGTCGCGATGACGTCGTCGATCTTGATGTCGTTGAAGTTTCCGAGGTTGATACCGCCCTCGAAGCCCTCACGAATCTCGGTGACATCGTCCTTGAAGCGCCGCAGCCCCTCGATGTTGAGGTTCTCGGCGACGACCTTGCCGTCGCGGACCAGACGGGCCTTGGTGTTCCGCCGCACCTCGCCGGAGCGGATGAGGACACCCGCGATGTTGCCCAGCTTGGAGGAGCGGAAGACCTCGCGGATCTCCGCGGTGCCCAGCTCGACCTCTTCGTACTCCGGCTTCAGCAGGCCCTTCAGGGCCGCCTCGATCTCCTCGATCGCCTGGTAGATGACCGAGTAGTACCGGACGTCCACGCCCTCGCGCTCGGCCGCCTGCGTGGCACGCCCCTCGGCGCGCACGTTGAAGCCGATGACGATGGCGTCGGAGCCGCTGGCCAGGTCGATGTCGGTCTCGGTGACCGCGCCGACGCCCCGGTGGAGCACCCGCAGGTCGACACCCTCGCCGACGTCGAGCTGGAGCAGCGAGGACTCCAGGGCCTCGACGGAACCGGACGCGTCGCCCTTGATGATGAGGTTGAGCTGCTGCACCTCGCCGGCCTTGAGCACCGTGTCCAGGGTCTCCAGGGAGACCCGGCGGGTGCGCTTGGCGAACGCCGCGTTCCGCTCGCGGGCGGCGCGCTTCTCGGCGATCTGCCGCGCGGTGCGGTCGTCGGAGACCACCAGGAAGTTGTCCCCGGCGCCCGGCACGTTGGTCAGACCCTGCACCAGGACCGGCGTGGAGGGCCCGGCCTCGGCGAGCGTGCGACCGGAGTCGTCCAGCATGGCCCGGACGCGGCCGTGGGCGTCGCCCACCACCATCGTGTCGCCGACGCGCAGCGTGCCGCGCTGGACGAGCACGGTGGCCACGGCGCCGCGGCCCCGGTCCAGGTGGGCCTCGATCGCGATGCCCTGGGCGTCCTGCGTCGGGTTGGCCCGCAGGTCGAGCGCGGCGTCGGCGGTCAGGACGACCGCCTCGAGCAGCGACTCGATGTTGGTGCCCTGGCGGGCGGAGATGTCGACGAACATCGTGTCGCCGCCGTACTCCTCGGCCACCAGGCCGAACTCGGTCAGCTGGCCGCGGACCTTGGTCGGGTCGGCGCCCTCGACGTCGATCTTGTTGACCGCGACGACGATCGGCACGTCGGCCGCCTTGGCGTGGTTCAGCGCCTCGATCGTCTGCGGCATCACACCGTCGTTGGCCGCCACCACGAGGATGGCGATGTCCGTCGACTTGGCACCACGGGCACGCATGGCGGTGAACGCCTCGTGACCCGGGGTGTCGATGAAGGTGATGCGCCGCTCTTCGTCGTTGACGTCGATCGAGACCTGGTAGGCACCGATGTGCTGGGTGATGCCGCCGGCCTCGCCCTCGATGACGTTGGTCTTGCGGATCGCGTCGAGCAGGCGGGTCTTACCGTGGTCGACGTGACCCATGACGGTCACCACCGGCGGCCGCGAGACCAGCTGCTCCTCGCCGCCCTCGTTCTCGCCGAACTCGATGTCGAAGGACTCGAGAAGCTCGCGGTCCTCCTCCTCCGGGCTGACGATCTGGACGGTGTAGTTCATCTCGTCGCCGAGCAGGTGCAGCGTCTCGTCGGAGACGGACTGCGTCGCCGTGACCATCTCGCCCAGGTTGAACATCACCTGGACCAGGGAGGCCGGGTTGGCGTTGATCTTCTCGGCGAAGTCGGTGAGGGACGCGCCACGGGAGAGCCTGATGGCCTCGCCCTTGCCGCGCGGAAGCATCACGCCGCCGATGGACGGGGCCTGCATGGCCTCGTACTCCTGGCGCCGCTGCCGCTTCGACTTGCGGCCACGCCGCGCCGGACCGCCGGGACGGCCGAACGCGCCCTGGGTGCCACCGCGGCCACCCGGACCGCCGGGCCGGCCGCCGCCGCCAGGACCGCCGCCGCCGCCGCCACCGGG
>NZ_BAAGPR010000209.1:0-5705 GCF_054783955.1 Streptomyces mayteni
GGCGCGGAGCGCCGAGCGCCTTCGGCGCGCGGCGTCGGCCGCCCCCGCCGCCCAGGCGCCGCGGCGCGGGAAAGGGCGGGTGGGTGGGGGATCCCGCCGCGACGCAGGCGCGGGGCCCTGCCCCCCGCCCCGGGCGGGACGGACGGGCGACGGCACCGCGCCGCAGGCGTGAGCCGCGCAGCGGCACGGATCCGGCCGTAGGCCGGGCGCGAGCCGGGCCACCGCGCAGCGGACGGGGCTTGTCGGGGCACCTCCCTGGGGGCACCTCCCTGGGGGCACCTCCCAGCCTCCCCCAGACTCCGTCCGGGGGGACCCCCATGGCTGGGGCCGTTAGCTGGGGGAGGGTGGGGGATCCCGCCGCGACGCAGGCGCGGGGCGCGGCGGCGGGCCGGCGGGCGGCCCTGTCAGGATTCGGTCCGGTACATCAGATCCACCTCGAACGTCCGAAAGCCCAGCGACTCGTACAGCCGTACCGCCGCCCCGTTGTCCGCGTCGACGTACAGCATCGCCGTGTCCAGGCCCGGCCTGGCCGCCAGGTGGCGAAGCCCTGTCGTGGTGAGGGCGCGGCCGAGGCCGAGGCCCTGGGCGGCGGGGGAGACGCCGAGGACGTAGATCTCGCCGAGGCCGGCGGCCCGGTGTTCCTTGGTCCAGTGGAAGCCGAGCAGTTCGCCGTCCGAGGTGCGCTCGGCGAGGAAGAAGCCGGCCGGGTCGAACCACGGCTCGGCCATCCGCGCTTCGAGGTCACGCTGAGTGAGCGAGCCCTGCTCCGGGTGGTGGGAGAAGGCCGCCGCGTTGAGGGCGAGCCAGGCCGCGTCGTCCTGGCCTGGGACGAAGGTCCGCATCCGGACGTGGGACGGCGTCGTCACCTCGGCCGTGCGGAGGCCGCCGAGCGGGCGGCGCAGCTGGCGGAGTTCGCGGAAGAGCGTGAGCCCCAGCGCCTGCGCCAGGTGGCGCGCCGGCGGGTGGCCGCCGTGGGCCCAGAGCCTGAGCCGGTGGCCGGACTCGGCGAGCAGGGCCCGGCCCAGCTTCCTGCCGTGGCCCTGGCCGCGCCGCTCGGGGTGGACGACGAGTTCGCCTGCGGGTGGCTCGACCGCGTCGGTGCCGTCCAGTTGGGCGTAGCCGACCAGCCCGTCCGCGTCCCGGAGCAGCAGGTGCCGCACCCCGGCCCGCGGGCCGTCACGCAGCAGCAACCTGCCCTGCTCGGACACCGCGTACTGGCCGTCGACCTTCGCCGCCGCCTCGATCAGCTCCTGGATCAGGCGCAGTTCGTCGCCCGCGACCTGGTCCCGCTTCAGCACCTCACTCATGCCATCGACCCTAGGACACCCACGCGTGGGTGATCCAGATCACATCCGGGCGCGCGCCGGTGACATGCGCCCCGAACGCGCCTGAATGCGCCCGTCCCCTTCCTTTCATCTCGCCGTTACACACATCCCCCTGCCGGGCTACGCGCGTAGCCAATAGGGTGCCGCCCATGCACGCACGGATGTTCAGACTGACCGCGGGTGCCGCCACGCTGGCTGCGGTAGGGGCGCTCGCCGTCGCCCTGCCAGCCGCGCAGGCGAAGCCCGATGACCACAACAACGGTTCGAGACCCGGCCAGGGTCCGACCGTCGACCTCCAACTGCTGGCGATCAACGACCTGCACGGCGCCCTCGAGCCGCCCACCGGCTCCAACGGCCAGGTGACGCACCGGCACGAGGACGGCACCACCGAGCAGATCACCGCCGGTGGCGTCGAGTACCTGGCGACCGGGCTGCGCGACGCGCGACGCGGCGAGTCCCGTTCCCTGACCGTGGCGGCCGGCGACCTGGTCGGCGCCACCCCGCTGCTGTCCGGCCTCTTCCACGACGAGCCCACCATCGAGGCGCTCAACCAGCTGGAGATGGACGTCGCCGGCGTCGGCAACCACGAGTTCGACGAGGGCTGGGAGGAGCTGACCCGGCTCCAGGAGGGCGGCTGCCACCCCGTCGACGGCTGCTACACCGACGACCGCGAGTTCGAGGGCGCCGACTTCCGCTACCTCGCCGCGAACGTGGTGAACGAGGAGACCGGGCGCCCGATCCTGCCGCCCTACACCATCCAGAACGTGAACGGTGTCAAGGTCGGCGTCATCGGCGTGACGCTGGAGGGCACCGCCGACATCGTCACCCAGCAGGGCATCGAGGGCCTGGAGTTCCTGGACGAGGTCGAGACCATCGACCGCTACTCGCGCGAGCTGCGCAACCGCGGCGTCAACGCGATCGTGACGCTGATCCACGAGGGCGGCTACCCGTCCGACACGGCCTACAACGCGGACTGCGAGGGTGGCGCCGACGGCGGCATCTCCGGGCCGATCGTGGACATCGCCCGCAACGCCAGCTCCGCCGTGGACGTGATGATCACCGGCCACACCCACCAGCCCTACGTCTGCTCCATCCCCGACCCCTCGGGCCGGGAGCGGCTGGTGACCTCGGCGGCCTCCAACGGCCGGCTGTTCACCGAGCTGAACATGAAGTACGACATGCGCTCCGGCGACATCGTCCGCGCCTCGGTCGAGGGCAGCAACCGGGTGGTGGACCGCGAGCAGCGGCCGGCCCGCGACCTGACCCGGCTGATCGACTACTGGAACGAGCTGGCCGCCCCGGTGGCCAACGCGCCGATCGGCTACATCACCGAGGACATCAGGGGCCGCGGCGCCGGCACCCCGGAGTTCCCGCTCGGCGACCTGATCGCGGACGCCCAGCTGGCGCACGCGCGTGAGCTCGACGAGTCGACGACCATCGCGCTGATGAACCCGGGCGGCGTGCGCGCCGACCTGACGTACACGGCCTCCGGCGACGAGGGCGACGGCGTGGTGACCTACGGCGAGGGCTTCACCGTCCAGCCGTTCTCCAACACCGTCAACCTGCTCGACGTGACCGGCGAGCAGCTGCTCCAGGTGCTGCGCGAGCAGGTGTCGGGGGTCAACCAGGCGTCGCCGAAGATCCTCCAGCCGTCGGCCGGCCTGACCTACACGCTGGACATGACCCGCTCAGGCGCCGACCGGATCGTGGCCGACTCGGTCCGGATCGACGGCGAGCCGCTCGACGCGGCGGCCACCTACCGGATCGCGGTCAACAACTTCCTGGCCGGTGGCGGCGACGGCTTCGCCACGCTGGCCGAGGGCGAGAACCCGGTGGTCGGCAACGACGACATGCGGGTGTTCGCGGACTACCTGACCGCCAACTCGTCGCCCGAGGCCCCGATCGGGGCCCCGGCGGCGGACCGGATCACGGTCGTCCAGTAACTCCGGCACCACCCGGAACGGCCGGGCCCGCGCGGGCCCGGCCGTTCCGCGTTCAGCCTTCAGCCTTCCGCGTTCAGCGTTCCGCGCGGCAGCGCGATCGCGGTGACCAGCAGCCCGTCCTCGGCCAGCCAGCGGCCGGTGAACTCCGAGTGCCGGACGCCGTCCACCACGGGCCCCGGCACCAGCAGCCGGGCGGTGAACGTGCCGGCCTGGGGGCACCTCCCAGGGTCGAAGTCGAGCCTGGCCTCCTCGAAGTCCAGCCACTTCCCGGTGAGCGGGTACCAGACCTTGTAGACGCTCTCCTTCGCACTGAACAGCAGCCGCTCCCAGCACACTTCGGGGTACACGGTGGCCAGCCGCCGCAGCACCGGCCGTTCCTCGGGGAGCGAGATCATCTCCAGCACGCCCGGGTCGCGCAGCGGCTCGTTGGGCTCGGCGTCGATGCCGACGCCGGCCACCGTCTCCCGGCGGGCCACCGCCGCGGCCCGGTAGCCGTCGCAGTGCGTCATGCTGCCGACGAAGCCGGGCGGCCAGCCGGGCGCCCCCCGCTCGCCCGGCAGCAGCGGCACCCGCGGGCCGCCGAGCGCGGCGAGCGCGGCGCGGGCGCAGTGCCGCACGGTGGCGAACTCCCGGCGGCGCTTGTCGACGGCGTCGGCCACCCGCGCCGCCTCCTCGGGGAAGAGCTCGGGCGGCTCCGCCGGGTCGCCGAACGACTCGGCCACCTCGACCGGCTCGTGGGCCAGCAGCTTGCCGAGGACGCCGCCCACCAGCCCGCTCACCTGCCGGCCACCGCGGCCGGCAGGATCGGCACCAGCCGCCCGGGTTCCGTCGAGCGGGGCTGCCACTCGCGCGGGTAGCCGAGCGAGACCTCCTGGTGCAGGATGCCGTCCACCCGTATCTCGCGCGGGATGTGCAGGTGCCCGTAGACCACGGACGCGGCCCGGAAGCGGCGCGGCCAGTCCGCGCTGGCCTCGGTTCCGCACCACAGCGCGAACTCGGGGAAGCGCAGGATCCTGGTCGGCTCGCGCACGATCGGCCAGTGGTTGACCAGGACGCTCGGCAACCCCTCGGGCAGCTCCGCGGTCAGCCGCGCCTCGGTCGCCGCGAGCCGGGCCCGGCACCACGCGTCCAGGCTCGGGTGCGGGTCAGGGCGGATCATGAACTCGTCGGTGCACACCACCCCGGCCGCCTCGGCCACCTTCAGCGCCTCCGCCTTGGTGCGGGTGCCGGCCGGCCGGAAGCTGTAGTCGTACAGCAGGAAGAGCGGCGCGATCACGGCGGGACCGCCCTCGCCCTCCCACACCGGATACGGGTCCTCGGGCGTGACGACGCCGAGCCGGCGGCACAGCTCCACCAGGTACGCGTAGCGCGCCTCGCCGGTCAGCCGCACCGGGTCGTCGGGCGGCGTCCACAGCTCGTGGTTGCCAGGCACCCAGATCACCTTGGCGAACCGCTCGGCCAGCAGCGTCAGCGCCCACTCGATGTCCGGCGTCAGCTCGCCCACGTCCCCGGCGACCAACAGCCAGTCGTCGTCGGAGGCCGGCCGAAGCCGCTCCACGATCCGCCGGTTGTCGTCGTACCGCACGTGCAGATCGCTGATCGCGACGAGTCTCCCTGCCTTGCCCATGCGTCTCTCCCTCCCAGGCTTATCTCAAGAAAACTTGAAGTTTGCGCTACGCTCGGTGGCATGGTCCAGACCACCATCGCGAAGGAACTCACCATCGGGCAGCTTGCCCAGCGCAGCGGCGTCGCCACCTCCGCGCTGCGGTTCTACGAGGAACAGGGGCTGATCGCCAGCCGCCGCACCTCGGGCAACCAGCGCCGCTACCACCGCGACATGTTGCGCCGGGTGGCCTTCATCCGGGTCTCGCAGAACGTCGGCATGCCGCTTGCCGCCATCCGCGACGCCCTCGGCAAGCTACCGGAGGGCCGCACGCCGAACCGGGACGACTGGGCGATCGTCTCCGAGTCGTGGCGGGCCGACCTCGACCGCCGCATCCACCGCCTGCGGCAGCTGCGCGACGACCTGACCGACTGCATCGGCTGCGGCTGCCTCTCCCTGGAGAGCTGCCTGCTCGCCAACCCCGACGACGTCTGCGCGCGCAGCGGCAGCGGGCCGGTCCGGCTGCTCGCCGACGGCGACGAGCCGTCCTGCGGCAGCTGCGCCTAGCGGTTTCCCCCACCCTCCCCCAGCTAACGCTGGGAGGTGCCCCCACAAGCCCTTTCCGCGCTTCGCGCGGCGGGCCCTGGCGGACCTGGGCGGCCCACGGCTGCTCCGCCGCCGGGCCGGGTGCCCCGCGCTTCGCGCGGGGTTTTCCCCACCCTCCCCCAGCTAAGGCCCAAGGCCGTGAAGTTAGGGGCTGATCGGTTTCGTCAAGATCTCGATGTCGATGGTGGCTTTGTAGGTGTGTCTGTCGACGCGGAGGCTCTTGTAGGC
>NZ_BAAGPR010000210.1:0-5698 GCF_054783955.1 Streptomyces mayteni
GGCTGGCTCGCTGGGCCGCAGGTCCGGGCTCCGCCCGGCCCGTACGGCCGCCGGCCGCAGGCCCCCGGCTACGCCCGGTCCACCGGGCCGTGCCCGGTCCACCGGGCCTACGGCCCGGGTTTCGCCCTGCCCCCAGGCCTGTCACGACCGCCGGCCGCGGGCCCCCGGGCTTCGTCCGGTCCACCTCGCTGTGCCCCGCGCGGGCGGGCTGGCTCGCTGGGCCGCAGGTCTGGGCTCCGCCCGGCCCGTACGGCCGCCGGCCGCAGGCCCCCGGCTACGCCCGGTCCACCGGGCCGTGCCCGGCCCGCCGGGCCTACGGCCCGGGTTTCGCCCGGCCGCCGGGCCTGTCACGACCGCCGGCCGCAGGCCCCCGGGCTACGTCCGGTCCACCTTGCCGCGCCCCGCGCGAGCGGGCTGGGCTACGCCCGGTCCACCGGGCCAGGCTCGGCCCGCAGGGCGGCCGGGCCGGGCTTCGCCCGGGTCCCGGGGCGATCATGGCCGCCCGCAGGGTGCCGGCCGCGCCGGGCCACTGTCCGCGCCCGGGGGCGGGAGCCCCACCGTGGCTGGGGGCCGTCGTCGGCACACGCAGTGGCTCCCCGGGTGGCCGTACCCCACGGCCCTTCGAGCCGTTGCGCCCGGCAGGGCGCATACGCTGGGGTGGTGCAGGAGACCAGAAACGCATCGCTCGCGCCCCTGACCACCCTCCGTGTCGGCGGGCCCGCGCAGCGGCTCGTCGTGGCCGAGACCGACGACGAGGTGGTCGCCGAGGTGCGCGCGGCCGACGCCGCCGGCACTCCGCTGCTGGTGGTCGGCGGCGGCAGCAACCTGCTCGTCGGCGACGCCGGCTTCGCCGGCACCGCGCTGCGGATCGCCACCACCGGCTACCAGCTCGACGGCACCCGGCTCGAACTGGCCGCCGGCGAGAACTGGTCGGACGCCGTCGCCCGCACCGTGGACGCCGGCCTCGCCGGCGTCGAGTGCCTGGCCGGCATCCCGGGGTCCGCCGGGGCCACGCCGATCCAGAACGTCGGCGCCTACGGCCAGGAGGTCTCCTCCGTCATCACCGAGGTCGTCGCCTACGACCGCGCCACCCGCGCCACCGTCACCGTCCCCGGCGCCGAGTGCGGCTTCGCCTACCGGCACAGCCGGTTCAAGGCCGAGCCCGAGCGCTACCTCGTGCTCCGGGTGCGCCTCACCCTGGAGGACGCCGGCGGGCTCTCAGGACCCATCCGCTACGCGGAGGCCGCCAGGCTGCTCGGCGTGGCCCCCGGCGCCCGGGTGCCGGTCGGCACCGCGCGCGAGGCCGTCCTCAAGCTGCGCACCGGCAAGGGCATGGTGCTCGACCCCGAGGACCACGACACCTGGTCGGCCGGCTCGTTCTTCACCAACCCGATCCTGGACGACGCCCAGCACGCCGCCTTCCTGGCCCGCGTCGCCGACCGCCTCGGGCCCGGCGTCGAGCCGCCCGCCTACCCGGCCGGCACCGGCCGCACCAAGACGTCGGCCGCCTGGCTGATCGACCGGGCCGGCTTCGCCAAGGGCTACGGCACGGGCCGCGCCCGGATCTCCGGGAAGCACACCCTCGCGCTCACCAACCGCGGCGAGGCCACCGCCACCGACGTGCTGGCCCTCGCCCGCGAGGTCAGGGACGGCGTCGCGGCCGCCTTCGGCGTCACCCTGGTCAACGAGCCGGTGCTGGTCGGCACCACCCTGTAGGGAGCGCTCCGGTAGCGGGCCCTACACCGCCAGCCACTCGTCGATCTCGACCAGGATCTTCTCCCGCACGTCGTCCGGCGCCGCCGAGCCCCGCACCGACTGGCGGGCCAGCTCGGCCAGCTCGGCGTCCGTGAAGCCGTGGTGCGCCCGCGCGATCTCGTACTGCGCGGCGAGCCGTGAGCCGAACAGCAGCGGGTCGTCGGCGCCGAGCGCCATCGGGACGCCGGCCCGCCACAGCGTCCGCAGCGGCACGTCGGCCAGCTCCTCGTAGACGCCGAGCGCCACGTTGGACGACGGGCAGACCTCGCACGTCACCCGCGCCTCGGCGAGCCGCTCCAGTAGATAGGGGTCCTCGGCGGCCCGCACCCCGTGGCCGATCCGGCTGGCCCGCAGGTCGTCGAGGCAGTCCCGGACGCTCGTCGGCCCGGACAGCTCGCCGCCGTGCGGCACGGCGAGCAGCCCGCCGTCCCGCGCGATGGCGAACGCGCGGTCGAAGTCCCGTGCCAGGCCCCGGCGTTCGTCGTTGGAGAGCCCGAAGCCCACCACCCCGCGGTCCCGGTAGCGGACGGCCAGCCTGGCCAGCGTCCGCGCGTCGAGCGGGTGCCGGATCCGGCTGGCCGCCACCAGCACCCGCATCCCGAGGCCGGTCTCCTTGGCGGTGGTCTCCACCGCGTCCAGGATGATCTCCAGCGCCGGGATCAGGCCGCCGAGCCGCGGCGCGTACGAGGTCGGGTCGACCTGGATCTCCAGCCAGCGCGAGCCGTCGACCAGGTCCTCCTCGGCCGCCTCGCGCACCAGCCGTTGGATGTCCTCGGGCGCCCGCAGGCAGGCACGCGCCGCGTCGTAGAGCCGCTGGAAGCGGAACCAACCCCGCTCGTCCGTGGCCCGCAGCCGCGGCGGCCGGCCCCCGCTCAGCGCCTCCGGCAGGGTGACCCCGTACTTGTCGGCCAGCTCGAGCAGCGTGCCAGGGCGCATCGACCCGGTGAAGTGCAGGTGCAGGTGCGCCTTGGGGAGCGACCGGACGTCACGAACAACACGATCCATCTTCAGATCCTGCCGTATCTCCGCCGACGTCCGGTAGTCACATACCCCCCAGGGGGACTCTCCCGAACCTCAGTCCTGCGCTTCGGCCAGCAGCTTCTGGATCCGCGAGACGCCCTCGACCAGGTCGTCGTCGCCGAGCGCGTAGGAGAGCCGCAGGTAGCCGGGGGTGCCGAACGCCTCACCCGGCACCACGGCCACCTCGGCCTCCTCGAGCAGCACCCCGGCGAGCTCCAGGCTGTTCGCCGGCCGCCGGCCCCTGATCTCCTTGCCGATCAGCGCCTTGACCGACGGGTAGGCGTAGAACGCGCCCTCCGGCTCCGGGCAGTCGACGCCCTCGATCTCGTTCAGCATCCGCACGATCGTGCGACGCCGCCGGTCGAACGCGGACCGCATCTCCGCCACCGCCGTCAGGTCGCCGGAGACGGCCGCCAGCGCCGCCGCCTGCGCGACGTTGCTCACATTGGAGGTGGCGTGCGACTGGAGGTTGGTGGCGGCCTTCACGACGTCCTGCGGGCCGATCAGCCAGCCCACCCGCCAGCCGGTCATGGCGTACGTCTTGGCCACGCCGTTGACGATCACGCAGCGCTCGGCCAGCTCGGGCACCAGCGCCGGCAGCGAGTTGAACTCGGCGTCGCCGTACACCAGGTGCTCGTAGATCTCGTCGGTCAGCACCCACAGGCCGTGCTCAGCGGCCCAGCGGCCGATCGCCGCCGTCTGCTCCCGCGAGTACACGGCGCCGGTCGGGTTCGAGGGCGAGACGAACAGCAGCACCTTGGTGCGCTCGGTGCGGGCCGCCTCCAGCTGCTCCACGCTCACCCGGTAGCCGGTGGTCTCGTCGGCCACCACCTCCACCGGGACGCCGCCGGCCAGCCGGATCGACTCCGGGTAGGTGGTCCAGTACGGCGCGGGCACGATCACCTCGTCGCCCGGGTCGAGCAGCGCGGCGAACGCCTCGTAGATCGCCTGCTTGCCGCCGTTGGTCACCAGCACCTGGGACGTCGCGTACGTCAGGCCCGAGTCGCGCAGCGTCTTGGCGACCAGCGCCTCCTTCAGCTCCGGCAGCCCGCCCGGCGGGGTGTAGCGGTGGAACCGCGGATCGCGGCACGCCTTCACCGCCGCCTCGACGATGTAGTCGGGGGTCGGGAAGTCGGGCTCACCGGCCCCGAAGCCGATCACCGGACGCCCGGCGGCCTTGAGGGCCTTCGCCTTGGCGTCCACGGCGAGCGTGGCGGACTCGGAGATCGCGCCGACCCGGGCCGAGACCCGGCGCGCTTCGGCAGCTGAGGAGGTTGCGGCACTCATAGGGGCATCGTCGCAGACGTGGAACGGCAGTGACACATGGGTTCTCCCAAGCTTCTCCCGGGCTCTCCCCGGCTCTTCCGGCGTTCTCCGGTCGATCGGGGGCCCGTTGTCCCCACTACCCGTTCGACGGGCGGCGATTCACCACGTACACTCCACTGCGGTGGTGCAGCCGATGCGGTACGTTGTCGGGCACCACGCGGCAAAGGGTCGTAGCTCAATTGGTAGAGCACTGGTCTCCAAAACCAGCGGTTGGGGGTTCAAGTCCCTCCGGCCCTGCTACACGTAAGGTGAACAGCCGTCCGGGTGGCCGGGCGGCCTTTGACCATGACCGGGATCAGGTGAGGACGAGTGGCTGGGATCACAGACTCCGTGGAGACCCCCGAGCCCCAGCCCCAGGGGGAGGGCACCGGCAAGCGCCGCGGCCGGCGCGCCAAGCGTGGGCCGCTGGGTCGGCTCGCCCTCTTCTACCGCCAGGTCGTCGCCGAGCTCCGCAAGGTCGTCTGGCCCTCGCGGCGCCAGCTCTCGACCTACACGACGGCCGTGATCGTTTTCGTGATCGTCGTCATCTGCATCCTGACCGTGATTGACTTTGGATTCAGCCGAGGCGTGGAGTACGTCTTCGGCTGACGTTTCACCTCCGTGTCTGAGTCAGGAAGAAGCAGCTACCGTGTCTGACCCGAACCGCAATGACGCCGCGTCCGCCGAGGTCGAGGGCGAGGACACCGCGCGTGACATTGTCGAGGCAGCGGACACCGTCGATCCGACCGAAGCTGCCGACGCCGCGGCCGGCGAGCCCGCCGAAGAGGCCGCGGAGCACGTCGAGGACGAGCCCGCCGTCGCCGACGACGAGTCCGAGCCCGAGCCCGAGCCGGCCGAGGAGCCGGTGGACCCCGTGGCCCAGCTCCGCGAGGAGCTCCGGGTGCTGCCCGGCGAGTGGTACGTCGTCCACACCTACGCGGGCTACGAGAACCGCGTGAAGACCAACCTTGAGCAGCGGGCCGTCTCGCTCAACGTCGAGGACTACATCTTCCAGGTCGAGGTGCCGCAGGAAGAGGTCGTCCAGATCAAGAACGGCGACCGCAGGACGATCAAGCAGAACAAGCTGCCCAGCTACGTGCTGGTGCGGATGGATCTGACCAACGAGTCCTGGGGCGTGGTCCGCAACACCCCGGGCGTCACCGGCTTCGTGGGCAACGCCTACGACCCGTACCCGCTGACGCTGGACGAGATCGTCAAGATGCTGGCCCCCGAGGTCGAGCAGAAGGCCGCCGCCGAGGCGGGCGTGGAGGGCGCCGCCGCGGGTGGCCGCAAGGTCGAGGTCCAGGTCCTGGACTTCGAGGTCGGCGACTCGGTCACGGTGACGGACGGCCCGTTCGCGACGCTCCAGGCGACGATCAACGAGATCAACCCGGACTCGAAGAAGGTCAAGGGCCTCGTCGAGATCTTCGGCCGCGAGACGCCGGTCGAGCTGAGCTTCGACCAGATCCAGAAGAACTGACCCACGCGGCGACGGCCGGGGGATCCTCCCCCACCCACCCACCCTTTCCGCAGGCCCGCAGGGGCCCCGACCAAGCGGCTTCGCCGCCTGGTCGGGGCCCCTGCGGCCGTGTCGGCCTGCGGCCGTGCCGCGCCCACC
>NZ_BAAGPR010000211.1:0-5692 GCF_054783955.1 Streptomyces mayteni
GCGGCCGCGGCGCGCAGCGGCAGCACGGGGTCGCGGTGGGGGCGCGGGGTGCGGGCGACCACGAGCTCGCCGTCCTGCTCGACGACGCCCTCGGCGAGCGGGGTGCGATCGTCGGCCGCGGGGCGGCGGGGCGCGCTCCGGCCGGAGAGGATGCCGCGCAGCCGGCGGCGCGCGGAGCGGGCGCGGAGCACCCGGCCGACCTCGCGCCAGGTGACGTCCGAGGCGTAGGAGATGGTCCTGGCGGCCTCGTAGACGCGGCGCAGCAGCACGTCGGCGTCGAGCAGGCCGAGGGCCGCGGCCACCTGGTCCTGGTCCTCCAGGGCGAGCCGGTCGGTGGCGCGCCCGGTGGCCAGGTGGAGGGCGTCCCGGACGTCGAGCAGGGTGTTGCGGGCGGCGTCGAGGCCCTGGCGCGGCGCGTCGGCCACCCAGGAGGCGGCGACGGCGCGCAGCGCGGTGGCGTCGCGGAGGCCGCCCCTGGCCTCCTTGAGGTCGGGTTCCAGAAGGAACGGCAACTCGCCGTGGCGGCGGGCGCGTTCCCTGCCGAGCTCGTGCAGTTCGGGGAGGCGGGCCGGGGCCTGGGCGCGCCACTGGGCGAGCAGCGCGGTGCGCAGCTCGGCGGTGAGGGCGCCGTCGCCCGCGACGTGCCGGGCGTCGAGCAGGCCGAGGTGGACCTTGAGGTCGCCGGCCGCGGTCTCGTGGGCCTCGGCGAGGGTGCGCACGGAGTGGTCGAGGGCGATGCCGAGGTCCCAGACGGGGTACCAGAGGCGGTCGGCGAGGGCGGCGACCTCGCGGGGGCCGCCGGTGCCGTCGTGCAGCAGCAGGAGGTCGAGGTCGCTGCGCGGGGAGAGCTCGCCGCGGCCGTAGCCGCCGACGGCGATCAGGGCGACGCGGCCGGGGCGCGACCCGGCGCCGAGCAGGCCGGCGAGCCAGGTGTCGGTGAGCCCGGCGAGCTCGGCGCGGCGCTGGGGACCCCGCGCCTCGGACTCGCCGAGGAGGCGCAGCCTGGCCGCCGCGTAACCGCCGGCGGCGGCGCCCGCGCCGTCGCCGGTCTCGGGCGCCTCGCCGGTGGTTGGTGCCGTCTCCGCCGTCATGCGGTCCCCAAACTCGTGAACTCGTGCTGGTGAAACGGATGGTGCCCGTGCGCCGGGCCGTCGCGTAGGCGACGGCCCGGCGCACGGGCCTGGCCGGTGACCGGCCGGTGTCCTGGCCGGTGACTAGAGGGCGTCGGGACCGCGCTCGCCGGTCCGCACCCGCACGGCGGTGTCGACGGGCACGCTCCACACCTTCCCGTCGCCGATCTTGCCGGTGCGGGCCGCCTTGACGACGACCTCGACGAGCTGGTCGGCGTCCGAGTCCTCGACGAGGATCTCGATGCGGATCTTCGGCACCAGGTCGATGGTGTACTCGGCGCCCCGGTAGACCTCGGTGTGCCCGCGCTGCCGGCCGTAGCCGCTGGCCTCGGTGACGGTCAGGCCGTGCACGCCGAACGCCTGGAGGGCCGCCTTCACCTCGTCGAGCCGGTGCGGCTTGATCACCGCGGTGATGAGCTTCATGCGTCAACCTTCTTCGCGTTGGCGGAGACCGGAACGGAGTCCACGGGCACCGGGGCGGTGCCGGACTGGGAGAAGTCGTACCCGGTCTCGGCGTGGTACGCCAGGTCGAGACCCGCGGTCTCCTCCTCCTCCGTGGCCCGGAAGCCGATGGTGCGCTGGATCAGCTGCGCGATGAGGTAGGTGACGACGAAGGAGTAGGCCAGCACCGAGAAGGCGCCGAGTGCCTGCTTGCCGAACTGCTCGAAGCCGCCGAGGCCGCCGGTGGCCAGGAAGCCGACGAGGAGGGTGCCGACGAGGCCGCCGACGAGGTGGACGCCCACCACGTCGAGGGAGTCGTCGTAGCCCAGCTTGTACTTGAGGCTGACGGCCCAGGCGCAGGCGACGCCGGCGACGATGCCGATCAGGATGGCGCCCATCGGGTTGACGTGCGCGCCGGACGGGGTGATGGCGACCAGGCCGGCGATGGCGCCGGAGGCGGCACCCAGGGTGGTGAAGGCGCCGTGCCGGACGCGCTCGTAGACGAGCCAGCCGACGATGGCGGCACCGGTGGCCACCTGGGTGTTGAGGGCCATCAGGGCGGCGGTGCCGGAGGGGCTGAGGGCGGAGCCGGCGTTGAAGCCGAACCAGCCGAACCACAGCAGGCCGGCGCCGAGCAGCACCATGGGCAGGTTGTGCGGCCGCATCGGGTCCTTCTTGAAGCCGATGCGCTTGCCGATCACCAGGGCGGCGGCCAGACCGCCGGCACCCGCGTTGATGTGCACCGCGGTGCCACCGGCGAAGTCGATGACCTCCTGCTCGAAGAGCCAGCCGGTGGGGGCCCAGACCCAGTGCGCGACGGGGAAGTAGACAACGGTCACCCAGAGCACGATGAACAGCGCCCAGCTGCCGAACTTGACGCGGTCGGCGAGCGCGCCGCTCATCAGGGCCGGGGTGAGGATCGCGAACATCAGCTGGAAGACGATGAAGGCGATCTGCTCGCCCTGGTCGACGGTGATGTCCTGGAGGCCGAGATAGTCGAGGTTGCCGATGATCGGGCTCGAGCTGGTGTCGCTAAAGGTGAGGGAGAAACCGTAGAGCACCCACAGGAGGCTGACGATGCCGAGCGAGATAAAGGACATCATCAGCATGTTGAGCGCGCTCTTGACCCGGACCATGCCCCCGTAGAAGAAGGCGAGGCCAGGGGTCATGAGCATCACCATGGCGGCACAGATCACCACGTAGGCGATGTTCGTCGATGACAGCACTTCTTCAGGACTCAAAGTGGACGTCTCCTCGGAATGACGACCCGTGCGGGCAGGATCATGGTCGGGTCAGGATTCGCCACAGGCTCTCTGAGGGCCGTTTCGGTCGATGGCCCCATTTGTTTCACGAAGGTGACGATGGGGCCCGACGTGTTACACCGTAATGAATTGGATCGGTCCACGACGGCAGCGCGGTTATCGTGTCCCGCACCGCCGCCGTCGCTCCGGCCGCCCGCCGCGGCCGGCCTCCCGGGTCAGACGGCCCGGCTGATCCGGCCCTGCCTGAACTGCCCGGCGGCGAAGTCCGCGGCCTCGCGCACCTCGGTGACGTCGCCGAAGTCCCGGCCGGCGGTGGCCAGCGTCTTCCGCAGCCGGTTGTCCACCCGCTCCGAGCGGAGCCGCTCGGCGAGCCGCATCGCCTGCATGGTCTGCGCCGCGCAGGCGCCGGGCTCGCGCGCGAGGAGGTGCACGGTGGCCATGCCGATGAGGTTCAGTGCATACGACCTGTGGTGCCCGCCGTCCGGGTCCTCCTCGCATTCGCGGGCGAAAAGCTCCACCGCGCGCTCCATCAGCGGACGGGCGTGCGTGAGGTAGGAGGTGGAGCGGCCGGCGACGTAGGCGAGGTCCCGGTAGGAGTGGGCGTTCTCCGCGTTGAGCTCGGCCTCGGAGAAGAACCGGATCCAGTCCGGGTCGGGGTCGCGCGCGCCCAGGTCGTGGAAGGTCTCCTGGGCGAGCCGCACGGCGCGGTGGCACTTCTGGGTGTTGCCCAGGGTGGCGTGCGCGCGCCCCTCCATCGCGTACAGCATCGCCTGGGTGCGGGCGGTGGCACCGTCCCGGCTGCCGTACTGGGCGAGGTGGATCAGTTCGAGGGCGTCCTCGCCGCGGCCCAGATGGATCATCTGGCGGCCCATCTTGGAGAGGATGTACGCGCCGAGCGGCCGGTCCTCGGCCTCCTTGGCGGCGTGCAGCGCCAGCACGAAGTACTTCTGCGCCGTGGGCTGGAGGCCGATGTCGTAGCTCATCCAGCCGGCCAGCTCGGCGAGCTCGGCCGTCACCCGGAAGAGACGTCTACGCACCGGTTCCGGATGCGACTCCTGCAACAGGTCGGTGACCTCGTGGAGCTGGCCGACCACGGCCTTGCGCCGTAACCCGCCGCCGCTCTGCGCGTCCCACTGGCGGAACTGGGCGATGGTGGTCTCCAGCTCGCCGAGTTCCGGCTCGGAGAGCCCGGTCAGCCGGCGGGCGCCGTGCCGGCCCTGGGCCGGCACGGCGGCCAGCGTGGCGCCGGGCGACGCCTCGGGCGCGCCGCTCGGCGTCGGCACCAGCCAGCGCTGCATCGGCTCTATCAGGGCCGGGCCGGCCGACATCGTGAGCGAGGTGCCGAGGAAGCCCTGCCGGCCGAGCATCAGGTCGCTGCGGGAGAACTCGTTGATCAACGTCACGGTCTGCGGGCCGGCCCAGGGCAGGTCGATCCCGGAGACCGCGGCGGACTGCCGGGCCGAGCGCAGCCCCAGGTCCTCGACGCCGACGACGCAGCCGAACCGCTCGGAGAAGAGTTCGGAGAGGATCCGCGGTATCGGCTCCCTCGGCTGCTCGCCGTCCAGCCATCGACGGACGCGGGACGTGTCGGTGCTGATATGGTGCGCACCCATCTGGCGGGCCCGGCGGTTCACCTGCCTGGCCAACTCGCCCTTGGACCAGCCGCTGCGGTGGAACCACGACGTCAGCCGCTCGTTCGGCTGCCTGGCGGCGGTGCCGCCGTTGCCGTTTCCTCCCACAGTTACGCCCCCATCCCGGGTTTCCCGATCGCGGCCCGCCGCCTGCTGACAACGAGTCTAGGAATGCACTGAAAGTAATCCTACGGTCACCGGCGTGGCGAGCGGCGCCAGGTAATCGCCACCATTCGCCACCCCTCTGGTGAACTCTCATGCCCCAGGTACGCGCTTCACTTGTACGCACGATGTTCGACGTTGGGGGAAGCGAAGCACGCTGGGGGCGCGCGCTATCGAACGCACTCCCCAGGGCGCGCCCCACGGCCGGGCGTAACCATCGGCAGACCGACCCCGTTGGAGAGTGCATGGGCTTCACGATCGGCGGAATGCGGGAGATCCGGGAGCTTCGACAGGCCGCCCGGCGCCCACGGCGCTCCGGCCGGGTCTCCGTCGCGACGGCCGTCGCGGAGTACACGGGCCTCTGGGGATGGGACGTCGTGCCGGGCGTGGGGGCCAGCAGGCGCGGCGGGGCGCAGGGCCGGATCGAGTGCCGCTGCGGGATCGGCGACTGCCGGGCGCCGGGCGACCACCCGCTCGATCCCGGCCGCGTGGTGCCGGCCGGCACCACGCTCGACCAGGTGCTGCGCGCCTGGGACGACGCCTGGGACGCCACTCCGGGCGGGGCCACGGTCCTGCTGCCCACCGGGCTCTCCTTCGACGTCATCGACGTGCCGGCGGCGGCCGGCCACCTGGCGCTCCCCCGCCTGGAACGGATGGGCCTGCCCCTCGGCCCGGTGGCGCTGGCGCCGCACGACCGCGCCTGGTTCTTCGTCGCGGCGGGCGCGGCGGCCGAACTCCCCCAACTGCTGTACCGCACCGGCTGGGAGGACGTCCCGCTCGACCTGCGGTGCCTGGGCAAGGGCGCGCACGTGACGGCCCCGCCGTCCGGCCATGCCGGCCGGGGCTCGGTGCGGTGGCTCAGGGCGCCGGCCCTGGAGACGGCGGCGGCGCCGCCGCAGGCGCGGCTGTTGCTGGGGACGATCGCGTACGTGGTGGCGGCGTCGACCCGCTGACGTGGCGCGTGGGTCCGGGGGGTGTTTCCCCACCCACCCGCCCTTCCCCCCGCGCTCCGCGCGTGGTTGTTCCCCGCCCACCCGCCCCTTTTCGCGCTCCGCGCGGGGGGTGC
>NZ_BAAGPR010000212.1:0-5668 GCF_054783955.1 Streptomyces mayteni
GGCCGCCGGCGGCCAGCCGGGCGGCCGGCGCGGCGACGGACGCCGCCTCGGCCTGGGCGGCGGGCGGCGCCGGGGATGGTGCGGGGGTCATGCCATCGATCGTCACATGCCGCACCCCCTCCTGACATCAGGGTGTACCCGCAGGATCCGCCCGGCGGCGCCTCAGGGACGACTCCGGGGAGCCCCGGATACCGTCGCCGCCCGCCGGACGCCACCATGGTGAGCATGACAGAGCACCTGGCCGCACCGGCCGCACCGGCGGCGCCGCCGGCGCCGGACGAGCGGCTGGCCCGCAGCCGTCGCCACAAGGTCGTCGGCGGGGTCTGCGGCGGCCTCGGACGCTACTTCAACCTCGACCCGGTGATCTTCCGGGTGCCGGCCGCGCTCCTCTCGGTGCTCGGCGGCGTCGGCCTGATCGCCTACGGACTCGCCTGGCTGCTCATCCCGTTCGAGCGGGAGGAGGAGAACGAGGGACGCCGGCTGCTCTCCGGCCGCGTCGAGGGCCCCGGGCTCACCGCCCTGCTGTTCATCGTCGCCGGCTGCGGGCTGCTGCTCGCCACCCTCGGCAACGACGGCGGGGTCGCCTGGTTCTCGGTGCTGCTCATCGGTGCCCTGGCCGCCGTCGCCTCCTGGTCCCGCAAGCGCGGCACCGGCAGCGACGGCGCCGTCACCACGAACCCGCAGCGCGTCGCCCAGGTCGTCGCCGAGGCGCCCCCCGAGGCGCACGCGCCCCCGGCGCCGCTCGGGCCCTCCTGGTGGCAGGGCGCCGCCGCGCGGCAGGAGCAGAGCTACCTGTGGGGCCCCGCCGACGCCAAGCCGGGCGACTACGCGGCGGGCACGGTGCCCGGCACGGTGCCCGGCGCCCGGCCGCCCATGGCGGGCGGCCCGCCCGTCAAGACGCCGCCCGCCAAGCCCCGCGAGTGGCCGTTCAGCGCGCTGGTGCTGCTGCTGGCCCTCGTCGCCTGCGTCGCCGGCAGCGCCATCGCCTGGAGCAGCCAACCGCTCGGCACCGCGCTCTCCATCGGCCTCGCCTCGGCCCTCGCGGTCCTCGGCCTCGGCCTGGTGTTCAGCGCCTTCCGCGGCCGCCTCGGCGCCGGCACCGTCGCCGCGGTCATCGTCACCAGCGTGCTGCTCGGTGCGGCGTCCGTGCTGCCCGACAACATCACCACCAGCTTCACCACACCCGTCTGGCGGGTGACCTCGGCCGACGAGCTGCGCGCCGGCTACGAGGTCGGCAGCGCCGACGCCCGCCTCGACCTGTCGAACCTCGAGGTCCCGGCGGGCGAGCGGCTCAGCACCCGCGTCGAGGCCGGCGCGGGGCAGGTCACCGTGCTGGTGCCGTTCGACGTCACGGTGGTCGTGCACGAGGACGTCACCATCGGCGCCTACAGCTACCAGCCGTGGAACGACGACAGCGAACTCACCAGGATCGACGAGTTCAACGGCGGCATCAACGCGAACGGCACCTACACCTACGAGCCGGAGTCGGGCATCGAGCCAGGCGGCACCATCGAGCTGGACCTGGAGCTCGGCATCGGACACCTGACCGTCAAGCGCGACCCCGGGGAGACACCGTGATCAGGAGGCACCGCTTCGAGCCGGCCCGGCTGGTGCTCGGCCTCGCCCTGCTGCTGGTGGCCGTGATCCACCTGGCGCGGGCCCTCGGCGACGACGTCTCCATGCCGGTGCCGGCGCTGCTCGCCCTGCCGGGCATCGCGCTGTTGCTGGCCGCGGCCGTGGCGATGGTCACCGTGGCCGCCCGCCACAACCACGCGGGCCGCGCGAAGCGGAGCGGCGGGGACGAGGCCGCGTAGCGGCCAGCCGCGGCCAGCCGCGGCCCGACGGCGGCGAAGCCGCCACGTCGGCCCCGGCTGTGCCGGCTGTGCCGGCTGTGCCGCGTGGACGCGTGGACGCGTGGACGCGTGGAAAGGGGCTTGTGGGGGCACCTCCCAGGGAGGGTGGGGGGAACCGCTCAGTCGGAGATGGTGATCGCGTAGCGGCCGGACTCGGTGCCGGCCGCCGTGATCACCTGCACGTCCACCCGGCCCGCGTCCAGTTCGGCCGGCACCGGCACGGTCAACCGGGTGTCGGACGGGTTGCTGAACCCGCCGGCCACCGGCACCAGCGGCACCGGCACATGCACCCCGCCGATCCGCACCACCGTCTCCGCCAGCCGGTCAGCCGACTCGGCGCCGGCCGGCACGAAGCCGGAACCGCGGATCTCCAACTCGTCCCCGTGCCGGATCGGCGCGTGCAGGTCGCCAGGCTCCCGCACCCGGACGATCGACTGGATCACCGGCCGGCCGCCCTCCGTGTACTTGGCCGCCAGATAGGTCAGCGCCGACACCGCGACCAGCAGCGCCACCGCCCACGGCAGGTCGGGCAGCTCGCCCGGGTGCCGGGCGAGGCGGGTCGCGGCGAGCGCCAGCGCCGCCGCGTTCACCAGGACGTACTGGGTGTCGGGGAAGCTGCCGCGGCGCCCGTCGTCGGTCAACAGGTCGGTGGCCCGCGGCCGGGCCGCGCGCACCTTCTGCATCCGGAAGCCCCGCACCCGGGTCGCCACCGTGTGCCGCACCCACACCGTCACCGCGCAGGACAGCGCCACGGCCGTCAACAGGCCGCCGCCGTGCGCCAGGTCGAAGCCGTCGAGCAGCGCCGCGCGCTCCGCCCCCTCGGTCGTGCCGGCCAGCGTGATCGCCAGCACCAGCACCGCGTAGCCGGCCAGCAGCAGCCAGCCGGCGGAGACCGCCCTGGACGTCGAGAGCCGGTTGTCCTCGCCGACCAGCGGCGCCAACACCCCGCCCCTGGCCCGGTGCAGCCACGCCGCGAGCGACAGCGGGACGGCCAGCAGCACGGCGGCCAGCAGGCCGGCCGTCCGCGGCAGCGTCCAGCCGGTGCCGACGGCCGTCAGCGCCTGGCCGAGCAGCAGCGCCACCACCGCCGACCACACCACCACCAGGCTGCGCACCGCCGAGCGCGTCAGCCAGACCGAGCCGGCGAGCCTGGCGCGCTCCGAGACCTCGTGGGCCGAGCGCGTCAACTCGTCCGATATCCACTGCCTGGTGGCCTCGGGGGAGTACGCCACGGCCTCCGGTATCCCGGTGCCGGCCGCCAACTCGTCCCGGCGGCCGCGGAACGCCGCGACCGCCCGCCGGTAGCCGGGCCCGGCGCCCACCGGGCAGTCGCCGCACGTGCAACCACGTGTGTGCCGGGTTGCCGCGCCGCGGCCACGGGACGCCTCGACGGCCACTGTGCCCCCCCTGCCTCGCACTGCGCGGTGCTGTCGCCGTGCGGCCGCGCGCCTCCGTGAACGGTGAGTCCGTTGACCCCCTCAGCCTAGCCGGGCCACGGCGGCGCCTCGGCCCGGCCTCAGCCGGGCCGGCTGGCGGCCACCAGGGGCATCGAGTCGACGGGGGCGAGCCGCACCGGGGTGCCGGGCCGGGAGGCGTGGATGATCTGGCCTTCGCCCACGTACATCCCGACGTGGCTCAGGCCCGAGTAGTAGAAGACCAGGTCGCCGGGGCGCAGCGCGCTCCGTGGGACCCGGGTGCCGGCGTCGACCTGGCTGTAGCTGGTGCGCGGCAGCGAGACGCCGGCGGCGGCCCAGGCCGCCTGGGTCAGGCCCGAGCAGTCGTAGGCGTCGGGGCCCGTCGCGCCCCAGCCGTACGGCTTGCCGAGCTGGGCGTAGGCGAACGCGACGGCCGCCGCGGCCCGTTGGCCAGGCGCGGCCGGCAGTTCGACCCTGGCCCCGCCGGGGGCGGTCGCCTGGACGGCGCCGGCACCCTCCTCGGCCAGGGTGGCGGCGCGCTCGCTCGCGCTGAGCGTGGCGAGCAGCCGCTCGGCCTCGGCCAGCCGCGTCTCCACCCGCTCCCGCTGATCGCGGGCCTCGCGCTCCGCCTCGTCGAGCGCGGCGGCCTGCTCCTCGGCCTCGGCACGCAGCCGCTCCACGTCGCGCAGCTGCTCCTGGACGCCGAGCAGCGCCCTGGCCTGCCGGTCGCCGCTGCGGCCCGCCTGGGCGGCGCGGCCGAGGAACTCGTCCGGGTCGCTGGAGAGCGCCAGCTGCACGCTGGCCGGCAGGCCGGCCGCCCGGTACTCGGCGCTGGCCTGCGAACCCAGCGCGCTCCGCGCCCGGTTCAGCTCCGCGGCCCGGCGCGCCGCCTCGTCCGTCAGCCGGTCGAGTTCCTGGCGCGCCTCGGTGGCGGCCTCGGTCGCCGCGTTGAACTCCTCGGTGGCCACCTCGGCCTCGTGGTGCAGCGCCTCCACCCGATCCCGCACCTCGCCCGTGCTGGGCTGCGGGTCGGCCAGCGCCACGCCGCCGAGCGCGGTGGCCGCGCCGGCGAGCGTCAGGGTGGTGGCCGCGGTGCGGATGGGTTTTCGATACACCGACGCGGCGGACGGACGCCAGAGTCTCCTGCGATGGTGAGCCATGGCCCAGGACGCTAAACGTCGGCGACGGCCTCTCCGGCCATACGACCGGGATTGATGGCAATCACCTGGATTCCCCTGAATGGCGGCGGGAGTTGAGCAGATGCGTGACGGAATGGTTTCGCAGCGTGTGCGGAACTGATCGACGGCGGCGGGTCAGTTCCCGGCGGCCGAACCGCCCGCGTCGGCCGCGTCGGCCGCCTGCTGGATGGCGGCCTCGAACTGCTCCCACGGCTGTGCCCCGAGCAGCGGCCGCCCGTTGACCAGGAACGAGGGGGCGGTGCTCGCGCCGAGGCTGAGCCCCTCCTCACTGTCCCGGGTCAGCGTCTCGGTCGCCGCGTCCGACTCCATGTCGGCCAGGAACCGGTCCACGTCGGGCACGCCGGCCTCCTCGGCCAGCTCGGGCAGCCGGTCCTCGGCGAACCTGCCGTCGTTCTGGTGGAACTCCTCGCCGAGCGCGACCCGGTAGAACTCCCAGAACCTGCCCTGCTGCCCGGCCGCCCACGAGGCCCGCGCCGCGGCGTCCGACTCCGGGCCGTTGATCGGGAACTGCCGGAACTCGATGCGGAGCACGCCGGAGTCCACGAACTCCTGGACCAGCCGGTCATGGGTGTCGCGGGCGTAGACGCCGTCGAACGCGCTCTGGAAGTCGGTGTACTGGAGCATGACGACGGGCGCGTCGACCTCGCCGAGCGCGTACGGATCATCCGCCTCGCGCCGCTCCAGGGCGGCGGCCGGATTCCCCTCAGGGGCGTCGGTCGACTGACCCTGGGGGTTCGTGCCGTCGCTGCCGCCGCCGTTGCCGCCGTTGCCGCCATTGCCGCCTCCGCCGAGGGCTGACACGGCGCCGATGACGAGGGCGCACACCAGCAGCGCGGCCAGGATCGCCACGCCGAACCTGACCGGCGCGGGGCGACTGGCCGTCGCGGGCTTGGCCGCCGTGGGCTTGGCGGGGGCTGACCGGCCCTTCTTCGGCTTCCTGCTGCGGGAGACGGGCATGGGCCCCAGCGTAAGCGGTCCTCGCTGGGGCGTGCGGGGCTGGGGGGTTCTCCCCACCCACCCGCCCTTTCCGTTCCGCTGCCGCGTCGCGGGCGCGCTGCGCGCGGGGGTGCGCGCTGCGCGCGGGCGGTGGCCCGCGGGGGCCCAACGGCGGCGAAGCCGCCTCGTTGGGCCCCTGCGGCCGTGTCGGCCTGCGGCCGTGTCGGCCTGCGGCGGTGTCGGCCTGCGGCGGTGTCGGCCTGCG
>NZ_BAAGPR010000213.1:0-5447 GCF_054783955.1 Streptomyces mayteni
GCGGCTCGCCGCCGTCGACGGCCGCCGGGTGCTCGACCCGCCGGCGCTCGCCGGCAGCCCCGCCCGCGCCCGCCACCGGGCCGGCGGCCGGCGCGCCCGCCAGGACCCGGCCGGCATCGCGGTGCTCGACCTCGCCACCGGCCGCGCGGAGAGCAGGACCGTCGGCCTCGACTGGTGCGGCGGCCTGGCGTTCAGCCCGGAAGGCGACACCCTCGCCGTGGTCGGCGAGGCGGACGGGGTGGCCATGGCCGTGCTCCTCGCGGCCGGCGCGGGCATCGTGGACCGGCGGGCACTCGGCCCGCTGCCCGCCGAGGCCCGCCGGCAGTCCGTCCGCCCGGTCTGGGGCGCCGCCGGCGCCCGGGCCGCCGTCAGGACCGGGCGCACCGTCACCGTCTGGGACGTGCTGACCGGCCGGCCCCTGCAGGCCGTGCCGGAGCTCGGCCGATCCACCGCCTGGACCCTGGCCACCGACGGCCGCGCCCTGGTCGTCGCCACCCCCACCGAGATCCGCGCCCACGAGCTGGAGCCCAGCCCATGACCGTGGCGCCCGACGCCGAGATCCACGCCCTGCTCGCCGCCCGCCCCGACCAGGCCGGCTGGCAGCGGCTCTGCGCGCTGCTCGAACTCCTGCCCGCGGAGCGACTCGCCGGCCTCACCCCCGAGGTGCTGCGCTGGCCGGCGGCCCAACGCCCGATGCCCGACCACTGGTGGGCCCAGTGGGCCACCGGCGACGTCCGCCCGCACCACGCGCTGGCCGGCACCCGCCGGCTCGGCCGTCTCGACAGCGTGGAGACCGGCACCGTGCCGTCCCCGGTCGCCGACGACTGGGCAGACGACTGGGCAGACGAACTGCCGGAGGGCGCGGGCGAGGACGGGGCGGAGGGGACGGACGACTGGCCGGACGACCCCGCCGACGACCAGGCCCTCCCGCTGGACGGCGGCGCCTACTTCTACAACGGCGTCACCGCCGTCGGCGCCCCGCCCGGACTGCGCTGGATCGCCCTGGCCGCCGCGGCCGAATGGCACCACGACGGCGGCGACATCGTCCGCTGGGACACCACCCGGGACGCCCCGCTCGTCCGCTACCTCGACGGCGGCGACTACCACGACGAGGCGTACGACCTCCAGGTCAGCCCGGACGGCGAGACCGTCGTCACCGCCGTCGAGGGCGGCTGGCGCGCCTGGTCGGCCCGCACCGGCGAGCCGCTCTGGCGGATCGTCCCCCGCACCGCCACCACTGCCACCGCCAACGACCGGGCGGACGACGACGGTTGCCCGATCGACGACGGCTGCCTCAGCATGGACGACCTCGTCCGCTTCGCCTTCTCCGCCGACAGCCGCCGGCTGGCCGTCGGCACCGGCAGCTCCGACGTCGTCGCCGTCGTCGAGACCGGCACCGGCCGGGTGCTGCTGCGCGTCCCGGAAGGAGAGGACGCCTTCGGCCCGGTCGCGCTCGACGCCACCGGCCGACTGCTGCTGCACGCCGGCCCCGCCGGCCGGGTGGTGCTCCGCACCGTCGACGACGGAACCGTGCTGGCCACCGCCGACACCGGGCTCACCACCGTCGCCGCCCTCGCCTTCGCCCCGGACGCCGCCGGGGCCATCGCCGTCGGCGGCGTCGTCGGCGGCGCCCCCGAGAGCGCCGGCCTCGCCACCGCCGCCCACCCCGCCGCCCGGCTCCTCACCCTGCGGGACGCCACCCTCACCCCGGGGCGCCTGCTGCGCCCCACCGGCTTCACCGAGGGGCTGGACGCCGACTCGCCCACCGCCGCCATCACCGCACGCGCGATCTGGACCGCCGCGGGACCGCACGCGTTCGTCGGCGCCGACTTCGGCTCGCTGCTCTTCGACGGCGAGGGCCGCACCCTGTGGGCCGACCCGGCGAGCGCCATGGCCGCCTTCACCGCGGACGGCGCCGCGCTCGTCGTGGTCCAGGAGGAGATCGACGCCTGGTTCCTCGCCGGCTGCGCCCCGCCGGCCGACGCCGCGCCGCCGCTCCGGGATCCGGGGCCCGGGCAGGTGCTGCTCGCCGGGCTCCCCGGCGAACTGCCCTGCTCCTACCAGCCGGTTCGCGACGCCGCCGTCGCCGACGGCGCCCGCGCCCTGGTCTTCTCCGCCGCCCTCGACCGGCACGCCGCCAGCCGCCCGCTGCTGCTCTGCCGCCTCCCGGCGGACGGCGGCCCGCCCGACGTCCGCCAGCTGCCACCCGTGCCGGGCGCCGGCCACCTCGCCGGCCTGGCCATCGGCCCGCGCGGCGACGTCGTCGCACGCGGCCTGCTCGGCGACGAGCCCTGCCTGGTGCTCGACGAGGTCATGGGCGGCGAGCGGTGCTGGCGGCACGAACTGACGCCGGCCGCGCCGCACGGCGAGGAGCGGCTGCGGCTCGCGTTCAGCGCGGACGGCTCCCGCCTCGTGCTGGCCTCGCACGCCGCCGCCCGGGTGCTGGTGCTCGACGCCGAGACCGGCGGCCGGGTCTTCATGCTCACCGAGCGCGGCGGCCTGGTCGACCAGGTGGCGCTCGACGCCTCGGGCGAGCGGGTCGCCTGCGGCCTGCGCGCCGGCGCGACCCGGGTGGTGGTCCGGGACGTCACCACAGGAAAAACGTTGCTGCGCGCCGAGCCCGAGCAACTGCGCTGGATCACCGGGCTCGCCTTCGCCCCCGACGGCTCGGCACTGGCCGTCGCCGGCTCCACGCTGCGCGGCCACGCCGCGCTCTGGCTGCTGCCGCTCACCGCCGAGTCGACCGCCCGCCGCCGCGCGGCCCCGCGGATCGCCGTCCGCGACCTCCCGATGCACGACCACCCCGACGGCGCCCTGGTCTGGACGGCCGCCGGCCCCCGCGCCTACTTCCCCGGCAGCCACGGCCGCAGCGCGCTCTGGGACGCGGCCACCGACACGGTGCTCGCCGAACTCCCCTTCGCCGCCACCGAGGCCGGCGTGGCGCTCTCCCCGGACGGCGAAACCCTGGTCACCGTCACCCAGTTCGGCGCCCGGCGCTGGCCACTCGGCCCGGGCCGCGAGCACGCGGACGGCCGGTAGGGGCCGGGGCGAACGCCCCGGCCCCGCTCAGCTGGTGCTGATCAACCGCCGACCTACACGGGCGGGTTGGCGTTGTCCAGCAGTTCCTGGAACTGCGCAGAGAACCAGTGGCCGGAGAGCGGCGCGTCCGGCAGGGCACCCGACGGGTGGTTGTTGTTCCGGGGGTTGCCCTGGTAGCTCGGGTCGCACATCTGGTCGAAGCCCTTGCCCTCGTCGTTCGGGATCTCGCGGCTCGCGCCGTCCGACTCGCCCGGCGGCTTGATCCAGACGTAGGCGTCGATCCCGGACGCGGGGGCGGCCGTCGGGCGCTCGCCCAGGCCGGCACCCGACTGGTTGCACCAGTTGCCGGCGTGGATCCGGCCGTCGGTCCTGCTGCCCTCGACGAAGGCGTTCACGTCGGTGCGCGGACCGGGCCCTGACGGCCGGTCGGAGCCGCCCCAGCCGTTGCGCGAGGTGTCGATCAGCATGCCGATGTTCGAGTTGAACCCGCTGCTGACCAACTCCTGGCGGAAGCCCTGGGCGAAGGACTGGTTGTCCACGTAGCGGTTCCAGTCCACCCACGAGGACTGCCGCACCGGGGTCCCGTTGATGGTGTCGTTGATGGAGTAGTAGGGCTCGACCGTCGGGCCGTAGTTGGCCGTGTTGACGATGAAGCCCGTCACGTCCTCCACCGTGGCCTCGCCGTGCGTGGCCGTCTGGTGGAAGAGGTCGGCCGAGGCGCCGAAGTTGTCGTCCCAGCCGATCCAGCCGTAGTGGCCGGCGTCGATGTAGTTGTAGACGTTGCCGATCGAGCCCAACTCCGAGAGCGCGTAGGAGACGCCCTCGACGTAGTTGCCGTTGGACTTCATCGTGTCGCACTGCGGCGTCGACGTCGGCCGCGGGCTGACGTTGGTGATGAGGTTCGGCAGCGAGTCGATCTCGATCACCGCCGAGACCCGCAGGTTCGCCTCGTTCTCGTACTCCCGCAGGACGTCGGCGATGACATCGATGTACTCGCTCTTGTAGCGGTTGATCTCCGTCGGGCCGAGCTCGCCGTTGGAGGCGAGCGCCGCGCAGTCGCGGCCCGGCAGGTTGTAGATCACGACCTGGAAGACGATCGGCTGACCGCCGGCCTGGTCGACGGCCTCGTCCAGGTGGTCACGGAGGCCCATGCCGCCGTTGACGCCGTCGATGGCCGCGATCCGGTCCATCCAGACGCCGGTCGGCTCGTCGGCGATCGCCGAGCCGCCGGGCTCGGCGGCCGCGCGGGCCGACCACTCGGGGTTCACGTACACGTCTGCGCCGACGTACGGGTTGTCCACGCGGGCCAGGACCCCGGGGTCCTCGCTCGCCTGGGCCATGCCGAGCGTGCTGAGCGTGACGGCGAAGGCGCCGGCCAGGGCGCCGACCGCCAGTGCGGAGCGGCGCGCGCGTCGCCGGTGTGGGGGGTGGTTGCTGCGGCTCATCGCTGCTCTTCCTCCAGTTGGTCGCTGGTTCGGTCGCGTTGCGTCGATGCCGCCGGACGCGGCGGAGCTCCGCCGCGCGACGGGAGGTCATGGGTCACGGACGTGCCGGCGTCCTGGTCGCCGCGCCGGGGCGGCGCGGGGCGACGTGACGGATCGTCCGGACCGTTCGTGGATCCCGCGCGTGCCGGTTCGGGCGCCGCGGTCGCTGCCGGGAACATCTCCCGGGGCCCCGCAGCGACTCCCCGCACGCGTGGGCACGGCCGTGTCGGCCGCGCCGGCCCGGCAGTGGGCGGCCCCGTTCGCCCGGGGCGTCGGGAACGTGGTGGGGGTGGCTGTGGGGGTTGGTGTGGGGGATGTGGGGGTGCATCTGGAGCGACTCCGCTTCGTCCGGCGCGCCGTCCTAGGCGCCCGACAAGCTTGGGACCGCTCCCACTGGTTGAAGGGACCGTAGGCCATTCGACCCCATCCCGCCAAGGGGGCGTTCGAGAATTGACCGCTGACCTGCCCCGGAACGAGCAGATTCGTCAAGGGGGTTGACGCATGCAACCATTGCTCACATTCTTGGGAGCGCTCCCACTGGCGTCCTCTGAGGGCACTTTCCGTGTGTGCGCCACCCCACGGCGTGCGCGCTGCTCCTCACCCCCACGAGCCGCGAGGAGGCGCGATGCGGATCCGACGTGGATCAGCGATCACCACCCCCACCAGCAGAGCCAGAACGCGAGCCAGGAAGACCCGGCAACGCCTGTGGTTGACCGGGATCCTCGCGCTGTCCATGCCCCTCGGCCTGACGGCCGCGGGCGGCAGCGCCAGCGCGGACGAACCCCAGCTGCTCCAGTTCGAGGAGGACTTCCTCGAGCTGTACGCCAAGATCAAGGATCCGGCGAACGGGTACTTCTCGGACGAGGGGATCCCGTACCACTCGGTGGAGACGCTGCTGGTCGAGGCGCCGGACCACGGTCACGA
>NZ_BAAGPR010000214.1:0-5445 GCF_054783955.1 Streptomyces mayteni
CGGCGCCGCCGGCCGCGGCCGCGGAACCGGCCGTGGCGCCGGCCCCCGCCGCGCCGAGCCACAGCCCGGCACCCTTGAGCGAGGAGTCAGCCGCGAACCAGCCGATCACCGCGATCGGCAGCACCAGGCGGATGTGATCGTTCAGGTCCCGCACCTCGGAGGCCGCCACCGCGCACCGCGCGCACTCCTCCAGGTGCTTCCGCAAGCCCCGCTCGGCGCGGGTCCGCAGGCCGCCCCTGGCGTAGGCGCCTAGCCGGTCCGCGAAGCGCGCGCACTCCCCGCCGTCCGTCAACGCCCGGCTCACGTGCGCCTGGAGGTACGCCTGCTTCAAACCCTCCCTGGCCCGGTGCGCCAGCACCGCCGTGGCGTTGGGGGTCAGCCCGAGCAGCGGCGCCACGTCACGCGGCGACGCGTCCTCGACGGCCGTGTGCCAGAGCACCGTCTGCCAGCGCTCCGGCAGGCTGCGGAACGCCCGCACCGCCATGGACTCCTCGGCCTCCCGCATGGCCCGCACGTCCGCGGCGACCGCCAGCGCCGCCCCACCCGTCGACTGCGTCGCCGCCGCCGACACCGCGAACGCCGCGAAGTCCTCGACCAGTTGCTCCCGCCTGGCGGTACGCGCCCAGTCGGCCGCGACCCGCCGCACCGAGGTCAGCAGATAGGCCCGCACCGCCGTGTCGGGGCCGGCCCCGCGCCGCACCGCCTGCAGGGTGGCCGTGAACACCTCGTTGGCCAGGTCGTCAGCCGTGTCCGCGTCCCGGCAACAGGTGCGCGCGTACCGGCGCACCGCACCCGAGTGGCGCCGGTACAACTCGTCGTACGCCCCCGGATCACCCCGGCGCATCCGATCGACCAGCGCGAGATCGGCCGACGCCGACGACTCCTTGTTCGCACTCTCCAGACGCTGCCGTGGAACCTTGGAATCGTCGTCCTGCCCCTCAACGACCATGCGGCAAGCCCTCGTATTTACAGTGGTGTCAGCGAACAGCGCTCAGGGTGCCACAGGAAACGCGCCGTTCAGCCGGACTTACCCGAGAACCACTCGTCCGTGGGTCACCGCTCCCACACGCGATCGGCCCGCAGGCCCTGGAGCAGTATCTCCAACAGCCGCTCAGCGGCGGCCGACTGCCGCGCCGGGTCCTCGATGCGCGGCGGCGTGGTGGCTATCACCAACATCAGGTCGGCCACCGTGACATCGGCCCGCAACTCCCCGGCCGCCCGCGTCCGCTCCACCAACTGCCCCACCGCCGACAGCAGTTCCAGGGTGCCTGCGGTGACGTGCCGCAACTGCTCGTCAGGGCACCGCTGCTGCGGCACCCGCTCGCCGAGCACCGGCTCCCCGGCCGAGCCACCGGCCATGCCACCGGCCGGGGACCCGACCGACGCGCTGGCCGGCGCGCTGGCCGTCAACAACTCGGGCGGCAACAGCCGCCCCGCGCCCGCCGCCGCCGACCGCTGCACGAACCCGGCCAACGCCCCCCACGGCTCGTCGTCCCTGGCCAGCGCCTCCCGCGCCCTGGCCGTCAACCGCTGCGTCTCCTCCTCGGCGATGTACCTGACCAACGCCTCCTTGTTGGGGAACCGCCGGTACACCGTGCCCACGCCGACCCGGGCCCGCCGGGCCACCTCCTCCATCGGCGCCCCGTAGCCCTGCTCGCCGAACACATCCCGCGCCGCGCTCAGGACATGCCGCAGATTGCGCTGGGCATCCACCCGCAGCGGCGCCGACTTCCCCTCGGAGCTCGCCGCCTCCGGCGCCTCGGATCCCTGCATTGGCATTTCGAAATCCCCCGGTTCAAGGGACGGAGTGACCGCCCCTGACTGTGAGTACGAACATAGTTGAGGGCACTGACACCGAGGAAGGAGCAAGCAGCCCCAAGAGCCCCGAAGAGCCCCCTACAGCGCCAAGACGCCCCATAAGCCGAAGAAGCCAGACAAACGCAACGGACCGAGGACCGGAGGAAGCGCGCCCCACGCGCCCCCGGCCCCCGAACGGAGCAGGACCCCGTCCGACCTGTGGACAAAAGCGTGCCCCCGGGTGCCTCATGGACGGGTGACGAAGCAACCCGCGCACATCGTCGTGATCGGTGGGGGCTATGTCGGTCTCTACACCGCGCATCGCCTCCAGCGCAGGCTCCGACGCGAGCTCAGGCGCGGCGACGTCGTGATCACCATGGTCAGCCCCGAGCCGTACATGACCTACCAGCCCTTCCTTCCCGAAGCGGCCGCCGGCTCGATCTCCCCACGACACGTCGTCGTTCCCCTGCGTCGAGTACTCGCCAGCTGCCGCTTTGTCCCCGGAGAGGCCATCGCCGTCGACCCCGCGCGCCGCACCGTCACCGTGCGCACGCTCGCCGCGCAGGAGTCCGACGGAGAACCACTCCGATTGACCTACGACGAACTCGTCGTCGCCCCCGGTTCCATCTCGCGCACACTTCCCATCCCCGGGCTCGCCGAGCACGGCATCGGCTTCAAGGCCGTCGAGGAGGCCATCGGCCTGCGCAACCACGTCCTCGAACAACTCGACATCGCCTCCTCGACCCGCGACACCGCGATCCGGGACGCCGCCCTCACCTTCGTCTTCGTCGGAGGCGGCTACGCGGGCGTGGAGGCCCTCGCCGAGCTGGAGGACATGGGACGTTTCGCGTGCCGTTACTACCACAACATCCGGCCGGACGAGCAGAAGTGGATCCTGGTCGAGGCAACCGACAGGATCCTCCCCGAGGTGGGTGAGCAGATGGGCGTCCACGCCCTGCGCGAGCTGCGCGGCCGCAACATCGACGTGCGCCTCGGCACCCGCCTGGAATCCTGCGAGGACCGCGTCGCCACCCTCAGCGACGGCACCCGCCACCCCACCCGCACCCTCGTCTGGACCGCCGGCGCCAAGCCCAACCCCGTGCTCCGCGAGTTCGGCGTCCCCCTCGACGAGCGCGGCCGGGTCCGCTGCACCGCCGCCCTCAGCGTCGAGGGCGTCGACCACGTCTGGTCCGCGGGCGACGCCGCCGCCGTCCCCGACCTCACCGCGGCCGAACCGGGCGCCACCTGCTCGCCCAACGCCCAGTACGCCGTCCGCCAGGCCCGCCGCCTCGCCGAGAACCTCGTCGCCCGCCTGCGCGGCAAGCCCCCCACCGACTACCGTCACCGCTACGCCGGATCCGTGGCCTCGCTCGGCCTGCACAAGGGCGTCGCCTGGATCTACGGGCGAAGCCTCAAGGGCTACCCGGCGTGGCTCGTGCACCGCGTCTACCACCTCAGCCGCGTCCCCACCACCAACCGCAAGGCGCGCGTGCTCGCCGAATGGACCCTTGCGGGACTGTTCAAACGTGAGATCGTCTCACTCGGCTCCCTGGAACACCCGCGAGCCGAGTTCGAGCTCGCCGCGGGCACCGGGCGCCACCCCGAGGGCACCTGATCCGCCGCCCGCATGTGACCATGGGTGGGCTGCCGCTCAGCGCCCTGTAGAACACGACGACGTACAGAGACCCACGAACGCACGCACCCGCACACGTACACCACGGAACGCACAGAGCAGAACGAGCAGAACGATTCGGATCGGAACGCTGTGAATTTGACGCGCTGGGGTATCCGGCTGCCCGGAACACAGCGGCGCCACGCCCCCACCGGAACCGAGACCGGCTCCACCGGCGGCGTACCGGCCGCCCGCGGCGAGCAGCAGAGCACCGCCCCCCACGGCAGGCCGGGCCCCGGCCACGGCGTCGACGCCCTCGCCGTCCACGAACTGCTCGGCCAGGTCCCGGCCCCGGTGGCCGTTGTCCAGGGCGGCGACCACCGCGTCGCCTACGTGAACGAGGCGTACGCCGCCCGCTTCGGCCGCCGGACCCCCGGCCAGCCGGCCCGCGAATCGCTCACCGAGCTGGTCGAGCTCGGCCTGCTCCCCCTCATGGACCAGGTGCGACGCAGCGGCACTCCGCGCACCCTCAAGTCACGGCGCGTCCCGGGCCGCGGCCGCGACAGCTACTTCACCTTCACCTGCACCCCGGTCCAGCTCGCCACCCCCGAGGGACCGGCGGCCCGCGGCGTGCTGGTCTTCGCCTCCGACGTCACCGACCAGGTGGTCTCGGCCGAGCGGCTGCGCGAGAGCGAGAGCCAACAGCGCGCCGCCGCCGTCACCCTCCAGCACAGCCTGCTCCCCCAGGAGCTCGAGCAGCCTGACGACCTCACGGCCGCCGCCACCTACCAGCCGGGCGGCATCGACGCGGCGGTCGGCGGCGACTGGTACGACGTGATCACCCTCGGCGCCGGCCGCACCGCGGTCGTCATCGGCGACGTGATGGGCCGCGGCATGCGCGCCGCGGCGATCATGGGCCAGCTGCGCACCGCCGTGCGCGCCTACGCCCGCCTCGACCTGCCGCCGCACGAGGTCATCCAGCTCCTCGACGGCCTCGCCGCCGACATCGACCCGAGCCAGATCGCCACCTGCGTCTACGCCGTCTACGACCCGAACGAGGGCACTCTCACCTACGCATCGGCGGGCCACCTGCCGATCCTCATCCAGGAGCGGGACGGCACCATCACCCGGGCCACCGAGCCGACCGGGCCGCCGCTCGGCACCGGCGGCTGGATCCACGCCTCGGGCAGCGTCCCGTTCGGCCCCGGCGCCAACGCCGTCCTCTACACCGACGGCCTGGTGGAGCGCCGGGACGCCGACATCGACGAGGGCATCGACGCCCTGGAGCGCGCCCTCACCGGGAGTGGCCGCGGCGGTGGCCCGGAGATCATCTGCGGCCGGCTGCTGCGCACCCTGGGCATCACCGAGGAACACGACGACGACGTCGCCGTCCTGGTGCTGTCCTGCCCCGAGCGGGAGGGCGAGGAGGCCGACCTGTTCAGGGGCGCCGCCCTCGACCTGCTCGGCGGGATCGAGGCGGCCCCGCGCGCCCGCGCCTTCGCGGACGGGGTGCTGGCCAGCTGGCGGTTCCCCGAGGAACTGCGTGAGCTTGGCGTGCTGGCCGCCAGCGAGCTGGTCGCCAACTCCCTCAAACACGGCCGCGCCCCGATGGGCCTTCGGCTGCGACGCACCGACCGCCGGCTGATCGTCGAGGTGACGGACGGCGACGAGCACCTGCCGCGCCGCCAACAGGCCGCGCCGGCCGACGAGGCGGGGCGTGGAATCGCCGTGGTGGCCACCATCGCCGCCGAGTGGGGCGCCCGCCGGCTGCCCGAGGGCGGCAAGGCGGTGTGGGCCGAGTTCGCGCTCCCCCAGGCCGGTTGAACCCGAGTTGACGCCGTTGGGGTGAGGGCGTAACGTAGCCCAAGCGCTCGTGAAGGGCGCAAATCCACTTCTTGAACGCTCTGCCCGCGAGGGTCTGTTTTGGCTTGCCTGAAATAGCTTCTCCGGGGCCGGATTTGGAATTCGGCGGGGGTTGGTTCTAAAGTAGTGGACACACCGAAGGGAAGCCCGGAGGAACCCGAGAGGGAACCGAA
>NZ_BAAGPR010000215.1:0-5401 GCF_054783955.1 Streptomyces mayteni
AAGGGCTCGTGGGGGCACCTCCCAGCGTTAGCTGGGGGAGGGTGGGGAAAACCCCGCGCGAAGCGCGGGGCACCCACCCCGCGGCGTAGCCGCCCCCACCGCGCGAAGCGCCGGGGCCGGCGCCGCAGGCCGGCCCGGCCCGCCAGGGCCCACCCGCGCGGAGCGCGGAACAGAGGGCGGGTGGGTGGGGGAAAATCCTCAGGCGGTCGCCACCACCGGGTGGCCGTCCAGGGTGATGCCCGCCGCCGTCATCTCCTCGCAGGCCGCGTCGACCGTACGCCGGCTGACGCCCGCCGTCAGGCTCAGCAGGACCCGCGTCGTCAGACCCTCCCTGGCCGCGTCCAGGGCCGTGGCCCGCACGCAGTGGTCCGTGGCGATGCCGACCACGTCGACGTCCGTCACGCCGCGCGCCCGCAGCCAGTCGGCGAGGCCGAGCCCGGACTCGTCGGCGCCCTCGAAGCCGCTGTAGGCGGCCGCGTAGGCGCCCTTGTCGAAGATCGAGTGGACGGCCCCCGAGGCGACCGCGGGAGCGAAGTTCGGGTGGAAGCCGGCGCCCTCGGTACCGACCACGCAGTGCCGGGGCCAGGAGTGGACGAAGTCCGGGCGCGACGAGAAGTGGTCGCCCGGGTCGACGTGGTGGTCGCGGGTGGCCACCACGTGCTGGTAGGCCGGCGTGGCGGCGCCGATCAGGTCGGTGATCGCGGCCGCGACGTCCGCGCCACCGCTGACCGGGACGCTTCCCCCCTCGCAGAAGTCGTTCTGCACATCGACGACGATCAGGGCGCGCTGCATGGGAACACCTCGTTTGCGGAAGCTTGCAGAAGGTTGCGGAAGCTTGCGGAAGACGAACGAAGAAGACGGATCCGAATCGTTCCGTGACTGTCGGCGATCGGTTGTGAGCCTACGCCGTCACCGGCGCCTCGGTGCGATAACGAGTCGGAAGCACCGGTTCGCCCCGCGAGAGCTGCGTGGCGGAGAGCGGTAGGCCGCTCCGGGCCCGCTCGTGGCGGTGGCGCGCCGTGTCCAGGGTCTCCCCGGTGAGCACCCGGCCGTCCCGCATCAGCTCGACGCTCAGCAGCGAGTCGGCGAGCTCGTCCGGTACCGGCCCGGTGCCGACGATCTCCTCGGCCGCCACCCCGTACTCGTCCCTCGCCCGCGCCGCCCACTTCACGCCGCCCACCGACAGCTTGCCGCCGAGGGACTTCTTGGCCACCGGCATCAGCGGCGAGCGCGGGTCGTCGTCGGTGGCCCTGGCCACCAGCTTGTAGACCATCGAGCAGGTCGGGTGCCCGCTGCCGGTGACCAGCTGGGTGCCCACGCCGTAGGCGTCGACCGGCGCCGCCGCGAGCGAGGCGATCGCGTACTCGTCGAGGTCGCTGGTCACCACGATCCTGGTGCTCCGCGCGCCGAGCTCGTCCAGTTGCTGCCGCACCCGGTGCGCCACCACCAGCAGATCGCCCGAGTCGATCCGCACCGCGCCGAGCTCGGGCCCGGCGACCGAGACGGCCGTGCGGACGGCCTCGGCGACGTCATAGGTGTCCACCAGCAGGGTGGTGCCGGTGCCGAGCGAGGCGACCTGGGCGGTGAACGCGTCCCGCTCCGAGTCGTGCAGCAGCGTGAACGCGTGGGCGCTGGTGCCGACCGTGGGGATGCCCCAGCGGTAGCCGGCCGCCAGGTCGGAGGTCGAGGAGAAGCCGCCGACGTACGCCGCCCTGGCGGCGGCGACCGCCGCCAGCTCGTGGGTGCGCCTGGCGCCCATCTCGATCAGCGGCCGGCCGATCGCCGCCACCGCCATCCGGGAGGCGGCGGCGGCCACCGCCGAGTCGTGGTTGAGGATCGACAGGATCACGGTCTCCAGCAGCACGCACTCCGCGAAGCTGCCCTCGACCTGGAGGATCGGCGAGCCGGGGAAGTAGACCTCGCCCTCCGGATAGCCGTGGATCTCGCCGGTGAACCGGAAGTCGGTCAGCCAGTCGAGGGTCGGCCGGTCCACGACGCCCCGCTCGTCCAGGTACTCCAGGATGGCCGGTTCGAAGCGGAAGTTCTCCACCGCGTCGAGCACCCGGCCGGTGCCCGCCACCACCCCGTAGCGGCGGCCCTCGGGCAGCCGGCGGGTGAAGACCTCGAACACCGAACGCCGGTGCGCGGTGCCGGCCCGCAGCGCGGCCTGGAGCATCGTCAGCTCGTACTGGTCGGTGAACAGGGCGGTCGACGGCACCGCCACGGGCGCTCCCGACCGTCCTTCGTCCGTCACATCCACGTTCATGGCGCCAGCCTACCTCGCATCTCGTCAGAGTGACGATATCTGGATCCGGGCCGCCGCTTGGGCGTGGGGGCGTCCGGGATGGCAGCATGGGTGCCGTGAGTGCCATCCCCATGGAGATCGAGAGCACGGAGTCGCAGGAAGCGCCGGCCGAGGTGCCGGCGCCTGACGTGCCGTGGGTCACGGTCGTACACAACGACCCGGTGAATCTCATGAGTTACGTGACCTACGTCTTCCAGGCGTATTTCGGCTACTCGAAGGACAAGGCCAAGAAGCTCATGCTGGACGTGCATCACAAGGGCCGGGCGATCGTCTCCCAGGGCAGTCGCGAGGAGATGGAGCGGGACGTGCAGGCCATGCACGGCTACGGCCTGTGGGCCACGCTGCAGCAGGACCGCTGATGGTGACCTACTTCGAGGCCACCCGCGACCCCGAGGGCGGCGCCGCGATCGCGCTCGACGACGGCGAGATCTCCGTCCTCCGCACCCTGGCCGGCCAACTGCTCGAACTGATCGGCCCCGAGCAGGGCCCGGCCGACGGCGACGACGACCCGCTGGCCGCGCTGTTCACCGAGGGCCCGAGCGAGCCGCCGCGGGACCCGGCGCTCGCCCGGCTCTTCCCGGACGCCTACGGCGAGCCCGGCCAGGAACAGGACGACGAGATCCGCCGGCAGTCCGCCGAGTTCCGCCGCTTCACCGAGGCCGACCTGCGGACCCGCAAGCGGGAGGACCTGCTCGCCATGGTCCGCGGCCTCGACGAGGCCCGCCGGAACGCGGAGGGCGACGCGCCCGCCCTGCTGACGCTCGGCCCCGAGGACGCCAGGCGCTGGCTCGGCGCGCTCAACGACCTGCGGCTCACCATCGCCGTCCGCCTCGACATCAAGGACGACGACACCGCGGAGGCGCTCCTCGACTTCCCGGCCGGCGACCCGAACAGGCCGATCGTGCTGGCCTACGTCTGGCTCGGCGGCCTCCAGGACTCCCTCATCGGGACGCTGCTGCCCTGACCCCGAGCCACCCCGCCTACCCTGGCGCCATGCTTACCATCAGCCAGGAGCTGCGCGACCGGATCGTCGCCCACGCCCGCGCCGACCACCCCGACGAGGCCTGCGGGGTGATCGCGGGACCGGCCGGCACCGACCGCCCCGAGCGGTTCGTGCCGATGCTCAACGCGGCGCGGTCGCCCACCTTCTACGAGTTCGACTCGGGCGACCTGCTCAAGCTCTACCGCGAGATGGACGACCGCGACGAGGAGCCGGTGGTCATCTACCACTCCCACACCGCCACCGAGGCGTACCCGTCCCGCACCGACGTCTCGTACGCCAACGAGCCGGGCGCGCACTACGTCCTGGTTTCCACCGCCGAGTGCGGCAACGACGAGGGGCCGGTCTCGTTCCGCTCGTTCCACATCGTGGAGGGCGAGATCACCGAGGAGGAGGTGCGGGTGGTCTGAGCGGGAAGCGGGTGGTCGATGTTATGGGCCGATTTCCATGTGCGTTGCCGGGAATGGCTACGATGCGAGCATGGTTTCTCACGGCGTGAACGACGAATGGCCCGGCGGTGTCCCGCTGGTGGCGCGTCTGCACGTCGATCTGTGCCGCCTCGCCAGCGCCATGTGTCGCGCGTCTCACTGATTCAGCCGCACGCGTCCGCCGCATCCGCCGCACCGCTTCGCCAGCTTCTCCCGCTTCGCCCGTCTCTCGCATCGCATTCGTTGCCCGAGCCCTCTCCTGGAGTCCTCATGGCCATCGAGGTCCGCATCCCGACCATCCTCCGCAGCTACACCGACGGCGAGAAGGCCGTCCAGGGCGCGGGGGCGACCATCGCCGAACTCTTCACCGACCTGGACACCAGCCACCCCGGCATCAGGGCCCGGCTGGTCGAGGACGGCGGCTCGCTGCGGCGCTTCGTCAACGTCTACCTCAACGACGAGGACGTCCGTTTCCTGAGCGGGGTCGACACCGAGCTGACCGACGGCGACAGCGTCACCATCCTGCCGGCCGTCGCCGGGGGCATGCGCTGATGCGGTTCGACTCGCCGCTGGCGGCCGTGGGCAACACGCCCCTGGTGCGGCTGCCGCGGCTGTCGCCGGCCGAGAACGTGCGGATCTGGGCCAAGCTCGAGGACCGCAACCCGACAGGTTCGGTCAAGGATCGGCCCGCGCTGTTCATGATCGAACAGGCGGAGAAGGACGGCCGGCTCACGCCAGGTTGCACCATCCTCGAACCCACCTCGGGCAACACCGGCATCTCGCTGGCGATGGCGGCCCGGCTCAAGGGCTACCGGATGGTCTGCGTGATGCCGGAGAACACCTCGTCCGAGCGGCGCGAGCTGCTCGCCATGTGGGGCGCGGAGATCATCCCGTCCCCGGCCGCCGGCGGCTCCAACACGGCCGTCCGGGTCGCGAAGGAACTGGCCGCCGAGCACCCCGACTGGGTGATGCTCTACCAGTACGGCAACCCGCACAACGCGGGCGCCCACTACGCCACCACCGGCCCCGAGATCCTGGTCGACCTGCCGTCCATCACCCACTTCGTGGCCGGCCTCGGCACCACGGGCACCCTGATGGGCGTCGGCCGCTACCTGCGCGAGCAGCGGCCCGACACCCAGATCGTCGCGGCCGAGCCGCGCTACGACGACCTGGTGTACGGGCTGCGGAACCTGGACGAGGGCTTCGTCCCCGAGCTCTACGACGAGTCGGTGCTGACCTCGCGCTTCTCCGTCGGCTCGGCCGACGCGGTGACGCGAACGCGTGAACTCCTCGCCCAGGAGGGCATCTTCGCCGGCATCTCGTCCGGCGCGGCCCTCCACGCGGCGATCGGCGTCGGCCGCCGGGCCCTCCGGGCGGGTGAACCGGCGGACATCGTCTTCATCGTCGCGGACGGGGGCTGGAAGTACCTGTCCACGGGCGTCTACACGGCCCCGACGACGGAGGCGGCCATCGAACACCTCCACGGCCAACTCTGGGCCTGACGCCGGTGGCCCTGCGGGGCCTTCCCCACCCACCCACCCGTTTGTTCCGCGCTCCGCGCGGCGGGGCCCCACCGGGCCCTGCCTGTTCCGGCCGTCCCCCCCCCCCCCCCCCCCCCCCCCCCCCCCCCCGGCGGGGGCGGGGCCCCCCCCCGGCCCGGTGCCTTGG
>NZ_BAAGPR010000216.1:0-5294 GCF_054783955.1 Streptomyces mayteni
CTCGGCGGCGGCCGGGGCCGTGCCGCGGCTCCCGGCGGCCGGCGACAGCAGGGCGGCGAGCTCGGTCGCGGCGCGGTCCACCCGGTCGGCGAGGCCGTCCGCGTAGCCGTCGCCCTCCGTGCCCCAGTCCTGCGAGGCCGCGTAGACCCCGGTCGGGACGACGACGGCCCGCAGGTAGGCGAACAGCGGCCGCAGCGCGTGCTCGAGCACCAGCGAGTGGCGCGGCGTGCCGCCGGTGGCCCCGATCAGCACCGGCCTGCCGGCCAGCGCCTCGGGCTCGAGCACGTCGAAGAACGACTTGAACAGGCCGCTGTAGGACGCGGAGAAGACGGGCGTGACGACGATCAGCCCGTCCGCGCCGGTGACGGTATCGATCGCGGCGGCCAGCCGCGGCCCCGGGAAGCCGTTGGTGAGGTGGTTGGCGATCTCGACGGCGAGCTCGCGGAGTTCGACGACCGTGACCTCCGCGCCGTCCAGCCGCCCGGCGGTGGCCGCCGCGAGGCGGTCGGCCAGCAGCCGGGTGGACGACGGCACGCTCAGTCCGGAGGAGACGACGGCGATCCTCATGCGGTGGTCGCCCCCTCGGGCGTCGCCGCGGCGCGCACCAGCGCCTCGTGGGTCGGCGCGTCCGGCACCTCGGCCGGCCGGCGCTTGGCGAACTCCTCGCGCAGCACCGGGACGACCTCCTGGCCCAGCATGTCGATCTGCTCCAGGACGGTCTTCAGCGGCAGGCCCGCGTGGTCGACCAGGAACAGCTGCCGCTGGTAGTCGCCGACGTACTCGCGGAACCTCAGGGTCTTCTCGACGACCTGCTCGGGCGTGCCCACGGTGAGCGGGGTCTGGGCGGTGAACTCCTCGAGCGAGGGGCCGTGGCCGTAGACCGGGGCGTTGTCGAAGTAGGGCCGGAACTCCCGCACCGCGTCCTGCGAGTTGGGCCGCATGAACACCTGGCCGCCGAGGCCGACGACGGCCTGCTCCGGCGTGCCGTGGCCGTAGTGGGCGAAGCGCGAGCGGTAGAGCTCGACCATCCGCTGGGTGTGCTCCTTGGGCCAGAAGATGTGGTTCGAGAAGAAGCCGTCGCCGTAGAAGGCGGCCTGCTCGGCGATCTCGGGGCTGCGGATGGAACCGTGCCAGACGAAGGGCGGCACGCCGTCCATCGGGCGCGGCGTCGAGGTGAAGCCCTGGAGCGGGGTGCGGAAACCGCCCTCCCAGTCCACGACGTCCTCGCGCCACAGCTTGTGCAGCAGGGCGTAGTTCTCGATGGCCAGGTTGATGCCCTCGCGGATGTCCTGGCCGAACCAGGGGTACACGGGGCCGGTGTTGCCGCGGCCCAGCATCAGGTCGACGCGCCCGTCGGCCAGGTGCTGGAGCATGGCGAAGTCCTCGGCGATCTTGACCGGGTCGTTGGTGGTGATCAACGTCGTCGCGGTGGAGAGGATCAGCCGCTCGGTGCGGGCGGCGATCCAGCCGAGCATGGTGGTGGGGGAGGAGGGCACGAACGGCGGATTGTGGTGCTCGCCGGTCGCGAAGACGTCGAGACCGACCTCCTCGGCCCGCTGGGCCATGGCGACCATGGCCTTGACGCGCTCACGCTCGGTGGGGGTGCGGCCCGTGGTCGGATCGGGCGTGACGTCTCCCACGCTGAAGATCCCGAACTGCATCCCGGTCATCGTCACCACTCCCAGCTGGCCGAACAGATAGTTGAACCTTGAATCACCCGCGACAACATCGCTCGGGGCCCCACTATTCCCGGTCGGGACCCCGCGTCGCGGCGGCGCTCCGGTGGGCAACCTTCGGCCGTCCTGTGGCGACCAGCAGGTGTCAGGTCCTCGCCAGAAACGGATCCTCCATGAACCCCACCCCGCACCGCCGCGGACGTCGGGCGGCCATCCTCGCCACCCTGGCCCTGGCCGCCGGCGCCCTGCTGCTGCCCGGCCAGGCCGCCCAGGCCGACGTCGCGCCCGCCGTCGACCTCGTGGTCGCCAAGGACGGCAGCGGCACCCACACCACCGTGCAGGCCGCCGTGAACGCGGTCCCGGCCGGCAACTCCAGCCTCGTCACCATCACGGTGCGCCCGGGCACCTACCGTGAGACCGTCCAGATCCCCAGCAACAAGCCGAACATCCGGCTGGTCGGCAGCGGCAGCTCACCGTCCCAGGTGACCATCGTCTACAACAACTCGGCCGGCACCACCAGGCCGGACGGCACCACCTACGGCACCAGCGGCAGCGCCACCTTCATGGCCGACGCCAACGACTTCACGGCCCGCAACCTCACCTTCGCCAACGACTTCGACGAGGTCGCGCACGCCAACCAGGCGGGCCACCAGGCCGTCGCGCTGCGCACCCGCGCCGACCGGATCCGGCTGGAGAACGTCGTCGTCAACGGCGACCAGGACACCCTGCTGCTCGACACCGCGAACCGGGACACCAGGGGCCGCGTCCTCATCACCGGATCCACGATCCGCGGCAACGTCGACTTCATCTTCGGCCGCGCCACCGCCGTCATCACCAACTCGGTGATCGAGGTCACCAGGCGGCCCGACGGCAGCTCGGGCGGCTATGTGATGGCGCCCTCCACCGCCCCGCAGTTCAACGGCTTCCTCGTCACCAACAGCACCGTCACCGGTTCGGTCACCGACCGCACCTTCCACCTGGGACGCCCCTGGCACGCCGGCGGCGACGCCTCCCTCGACCCGCAGGGCATCGTCCGCAACACCCAGCTCAGCGCGGCCGTCCGCACCGCGCCGTGGACCGACATGAGCGGCTTCTCCTGGCGCGACGACCGGTTCGCCGAGTACCGCAACACCGGGGCGGGCTCCGGCGCCGGCGGCTCCGACCGACCGCAGCTGACGGACTCTCAGGCGGGCTCCTACACCCAGGCCAGCTGGCTCGGCGACTGGACCCCGTAGCCGTCCACCGGACCGCCGTCCCGCGTCCCCCCGTCCTCCGTCCTCCCGTTCCCCCCGTCCCAGGACCGACTGTCAGACCCCGGTGGCAGACTGACCGGTGATCGTCGGGCACCGGCCCGGGGGCGGGAGCAGGGGAGCGGCGGCGCATGGCGGAGCGTGGGGGCGGGGCGGCGGCGAGCACGCGGAGGGCGCCGCGGTGAGGCTGTTGCACACCTCCGACTGGCACCTCGGCCGCTCGCTGCACCGGGCCGGCCTGGCCGAGGCCCAACGCGGGTTCCTCGACCACCTGGTGGCCACCGTCAGGGAGCGCGAGGTCGACGCGGTGCTCGTCGCCGGGGACGTCTACGACCGGGCCGTCCCCCCGCTGGCCGCCGTCCGGCTGTTCGACGACGCCCTGCACCGGCTCGCCGAGCTCGGCGTGCCCACTGTGATGATCTCCGGCAACCACGACTCGCCGCACCGGCTCGGCGTGGGCGCCGGCCTGATCGGCCGCGCCGGCGTCCACCTGCGCACGGACCCGGCCGGCTGCGGCACCCCCGTGCTGCTCGCCGACGACCACGGCGCCGTCGCCTGCTACGGCCTGCCCTACCTCGAACCCGCTCTGGTCCGCGAGGAGTTGGGCGCCGGCGCCGGCGGGCACGGCGCCGTGCTCGGCGCCGCCATGGAGCGGGTCCGCGCCGATCTCGCCGGCCGCCCCGCCGGCACCAGGTCCGTCGTCCTGGCCCACGCCTTCGTCACCGGCGGCACCGGCTGCGACAGCGAGCGCGACATCAGCGTCGGCGGCACGGCCGCCGTGCCCGCCGCGCTGTTCGCCGGCGTCGACTACGTCGCCCTCGGCCACCTGCACGGCTGCCAGACCATCACCGAGCGGCTGCGCTACTCGGGTTCGCCCCTCGCCTACTCGTTCTCCGAGGCCGGCCACCGCAAGTCCATGTGGCTGATCGACCTCGGCCCGGCCGGCGAGCTCGCCGCCGAACGCGTCGACTGCCCGGTGCCCCGCCCGCTCGCCCGCCTCCGCGGCCGGCTCGAAGCGCTCCTCACCGACCCCGCACTCGGCGTCCACGAGGCCGCGTGGGTCGAGGCCACCCTCACCGACCCCGCCAGGCCCGAGGAGCCCATGGCCCGCCTCGCCGAGCGCTTCCCGCACGTCCTCAGCCTCGTCTTCGAGCCCGAGCGCGACCCGGCGGCCCCGCGGGCCTCCTACGCCCAGCGGCTGCGCGGCCGCACCGACCAGCAGGTCGCCGAGGACTTCGTCACCCACGTCCGCGGCGGCGCCGCGCCCGACGAGCGGGAGCGCGCCGAGCTGGCCGCCGCCCTCGAGGCCGCCCGCGCCGGGGAGGGCTGAGCCATCCGCCTGCACCGGCTCACCCTCACCGCCTTCGGCCCCTTCTCCACCAGCCAGCACGTCGACTTCGACCGGCTGTCCGCCGCCGGCCTCTTCCTCTTCCACGGCCCCACCGGCGCCGGCAAGACCTCCATCCTGGACGCCGTCTGCTTCGCGCTCTACGGCTCCGTGCCCGGCGCCCGGCAGGGCGCCGCCCTCGCCCTGCGCAGCGACCACGCCGCCGCCGACACCACCACCGAGGTGGTGCTCGACCTCACCCTCGGCGGGCGCCGCCTGGAGATCACCCGCCGCCCCGAGCAGGAGCGCCCCAAGCGCCGCGGCGCGGGCACCACCCGCGAGCGGGCCCACGCCCTGCTCCGCGAACACGACCCGGCCACCGGCGGCTGGCGCGCCCTCAGCCGCTCCCACCAGGAGATCGCCGAGGAGCTCGGCGCGCTGCTCGGCATGAGCCGCGAGCAGTTCTGCCAGGTCGTCCTGCTGCCCCAGGGGGAGTTCGCCCGCTTCCTGCGGGCCAGCGCCGAGGACCGGGCCAAGCTGCTCGGCCGCCTCTTCGGCACCCACAGGTTCGCCGCCGCCGAGGCCCACCTCGCCGAGCGGCGCGCCGCCGCCGCCCACCGCGTCCGCGCCGCCGACGAACGGCTGCTCGCCCTCGCCAACCGGATCCTCCAGGCCGCCGGGCCCGACACCGAGGAACTCGGCCCGGTCCCCGACCCGGCGGAGGCCACCGCGGGCGTCGACCCGGCCCACCGGCTCCTCGGCTGGGCCGCCCAGGCCCGCTGCGCGGCCCGGGAGCGGCACACCGTCGCCACCGTCGCCCTGGAGCGGGCGGAGTCCTGGCGCGCCGAGGCCGAGCGCCGGCACGCCGAGACGGCAGAGCGCGCCAGGCTCCAGCGGGAGCACGCGGCCGCCACCGAGCGCGCGGCCGCGCTGGCCGCCCGGGCGCCGGAACACGCCGCCGAGCTGGCCCGCCTGGAGCGGGCCCAGGCCGCCGAGGCGGTCGCCCCCGCCCTCGCCCTGCGCGCCACCGCCGACGCCGAG
>NZ_BAAGPR010000217.1:0-5210 GCF_054783955.1 Streptomyces mayteni
GACACGGCCGCAGGCCGACACGGCCGCAGGCCGACACGGCCGCAGGCCGACACGGCCGCAGGGCCCCAACAAGGCGGCTACGCCGCCGTTGGGCCCCTGCGGGCCGCCGCCCGCGCGCAGCGCGGACCCCGCGCGGCAGCGCAGGAAAGGGCGGGTGGGTGGGGGGAAAAACCTCGGGCCGCAGGGTCAGGCGGGGCGCCGCAGTAGGTGGCGCATCGGGTGCCAGGATTCCGTCGCGTCGTCGGGGCGGGCGCGCCAGACGATGCCCTCGGGGTGGTGGAGGACGGCGGAGATCTCGTCGGGCGTCGGCGGGGCCGTGTTGCCCCGCAGGTAGACGGCCCGGAGGCCCAGGTTCCGTACGCGGGTCAGGGCCCGTGGCCGGTTGATCGCGTGGACCAGCACCCGGACGCTGCGCCCCGGCGCGACCGGGTGTGGCAGGCCGAGTGCCACGACGACGCTGCCGTCGGGCAGCTGGACGAAACCTCCATCTGACATGTCACACATCCTTACGCGCTCGGCCGCCGCCCGTCGAGGGGCGGCGGCCGAGACCGTGGTCACCATGGCGGCGACCTGCGGCGATCACGTAACGGAGTCACTCCGGGCCGGTCAGCGACCGCTGGGCGACACCTGCACGACGATCGGCTTCGAGGTGTTCAGCGGCTGCGAGAGGATCGAGATCCTGGTGTTCGTGTCCGGCACCTGCACGCTGTTGAACGGGTTGTCCGTGTCGTAGTACGTGCCGCGTCGGTCGTCGAACACCGGGGCGCCGAGCTGGGCCCGCAGCGTGGTGGGCTCGCTGTTGCGGTGCAGGGTGAGTCGGTTGGTCGGGTACCAGCTGAAGGTGGCGTCCCGCGACTGGATCCGGTTCCGCATCAGGCTGCCGTCGGACCAGCGGTCGGCCTCGGCGTGGGCGTCGATCGGGAGGACCAGGCCGGTGCCGGGGTGCTGGCTGACGTCGTTGTCCAGCTCCGAGGTGTCCCACAGCCAGACCAGCATGCCGTTCTGGTAGGAGAAGTGCTCCACCCAGTCGGGCCGTTGGTCGAGGAAGCCGAAGTTGTACGGGCCGGTGCGCAGCGTCCGGTCGTAGTTGACGTACTGCCGGTTCTCCGCCAGGTAGTACTGCGGGTAGTCGCCGCTGATGGACTCGCCCACCACCGAGAAGCCGTCGGCCTCCCAGTCGCCCGCGCCGTTCTCCGCGTCGTCCGCGAAGATCGTCTCGCCGTCGGCGGTGACGCTGATCTCGTCGGCCGTGAAGCCGGTCATGGTCAGCGAGCCGTCGGTCTGGTAGCGGAAGCGGACGTCGACGGACTGGCCGGCGTAGGCGTCCAGCGCGTAGGAGACGGGGACGTCGCCCATCGACTCGCCGGTGATGACCGGGCGGTCGGCGCCGTCGCGGGGCAGCGCCTCGCCGTTCGCCGTGCCGTCGAGCGGCGTCCAGGTCGAGCCGTCGGTCGACGCCTCGGCGTAGAGGAAGTCGTAGTCCTCCTCGATGGACCACCAGCCGGTGAGGTCGAGCGAGGCCGACGCGCCGGCGCCGGTCAGGTCGACGGTGCGGGTCAGGGTGTTGACGAGGTCGTCGCCCGAGCCGCTCCACCACTGGTACTCGCCCTGGGCGGGCGGGTGGATCGGGTTGGTGACGGTCTTCTCCGGCAGTTCGACGATCAGCGCCTGGCTGCCGCGGTTGCGGCCGTCCTCCGGGTAGGTGACGCCGGACGGGCCGAGTTGGTGGGTGGACCGGGAGGCGGCCTGGGCCACCTCGTAGTCGAGCCAGCCGAGTTGCAGCTTCTCCCAGGGGCCCATGTCGTTCGGCAGGGCGCCGATGGAGCCGTCGCCGAGGCCGAGCCAGGAGCCGGAGGACATCAGCGTCCAGAACGCGGTGCCGTTCTCGCCGCCCTGGGTGTCGTACAGGTCGGGCAGGCCGAGATCGTGGGCGTACTCGTGGGCGAAGACGCCGACGCCGCCGTTCTCCGGCTGGATGGTGTAGTCGCCGACCCAGAAGCCGGTGTCGCCGATCTCGGCGCCGCCGGCCAGGTTGCCCTCCGGCCCGGTCAGGCCGATCTGGTCGCCGAAGGCGTACCAGCGGTGCGCCCAGATGGCGTCCTCGCCCTGCGCGCCGCCGCCGGCCGACTCGTCCTCGCCGGCGTGCACGATCTGGAAGTGGTCCAGATAGCCGTCGGGCTCGTTGAAGTCGCCGTCGCCGTCGAAGTCGTAGCGGTCGTACTGGTCGTACTCGGCGAGCGTGGCCTGGAGTTCCTCGGGCGTGGCGCCCTGGGCCAGCTGCTCCTCGTACCAGGTGTTGACGCCGTCCGCGACGACCTCCCACACCGAGCGGCAGGTGCTGGCGCCACAGGCGTTGTTGCCGTACCTGGCCTCGTTGTAGTCGACCCTGACCCAGTCGCTGACGTAGCCGTCGATCGAGTAGCGGCCGGAGGACTGGCTCTCGAAGTACTGCTTCACGGACGGGACGTCCGGGTCCTCCGAGTAGTAGAGGTCCTCGTAGTACTGGCGGTCGAAGTCTTCCTGCCAGATCGTGGAGTTGTCGACCGAGCGGTCGGGCTCGGCGATCTGGTTGACCAACGGGCCAGGGTCGCCGCCGTACTGGGGGTGGATCTCGTCGCCGAACTCGACCAGGATCGTGAAGATCTGGTCGGTTCCGGTCGTCGCCGTGTCGACGAACTCGCCGTCGCTCAGCTCGACGACCTCGGAGCCGCCCCGGCCGCGCGTGGTGGCCTCGCCGGAGAGCAGCTGCTGGTAGGCCTCCTGACGCTGCGCCTCACGCTTGTCGCCCAGCGGGTTCTCCAGCTCGGGCTCGGCGGCGGCGTACGGCTCGACGGCCTCCGGAGCCTGCTCCGGGTCGGCGGGCGGCTGCGCGTGGGCGGCCCCGGCGGGCAGCAGCACGGCTGCGCCGATGGCGGCGACGGCCGTCATGACCGCGGCGGTCTTCGATCTCGTGGATCTCTTGCCGATGTTCACCTGTTGACTGTCCTCCCTGCGCGTGTAGTGACACGACGGGTGCATTTGACATGAGTGAGTCAGAAAAAGACAGTCCTTGATTCAACCCCCCGTTACCACTACGGTCGTTCGTCCGTCCGTCAAGCCGTCATTCATGAACCCGTGCGCCCCCCGTGCACCGGTACGGCCGCCGGGCGCGCGCTTATCGGTCGCGCCGCGCGGGCATCGAGGCCCGTAGAACCGTTCGAGGGGAGTTCACCCCGCCGCCCCCTTCGGCACGGTCCGCCGCCAACCATGACCGAGGACGGACACCGCCATGCCGCACCCGACCCCCGCTCAGCTCATCTGTGGTTCGGCCACCGTCATCACCACCACCTTCGCCCTGTTGCTCCTGGCACCGGCCCTCTCCGGCCCGGGTCTCGCGCTGGTGGCCGGTGTCGCCCTGCTGCTCGGCGTCCTCGTCGCGCTGGCCCTGCGGGCCCGCCGCGCCGGCCGGGCCCCGGCCGCGCGGCCTCAACAGCCTGCCCAGCCCGGGCCGGTCGACACTCCGCGCCGGCGCCCTGGCGTTACGGTCTGAACGGCGCGCGCCCCGGCGCGCACGCCCCGCGTAGCGCAGGCGCGACGTCCAGCGTGATGTCGGGCGTGACGTCGGGCGTGACGTCGGGCGCGTCTCAGGCCGTCGACACGACGACGGTCCTGGCCGTCTTGTCGTGCAGGCACTGTCGATACGGCTGGTCCCAGGTGCAGTTGAGGACGTTGACCAGCCAGAAGATGAAACCGAAGCAGGGCACCAGCTGTGGCAGCGAGTAGACGCCCGCCCGGACCCAGCCCGGGTTGCCGTGCGGCACGGAGCCGTCCGCCAGCATCGCCACCCGGATGCGCATCGCCATCTTGCCGAGGGTCTGGCCGCGGGCGCTGAGCATCAGGCCCTCGTAGATGAAGTAGACGACGAGCACGATCGCCTCGGAGCCGTAGGCCCCGCCCTGGCCATCGCCGCTCCAGCCGTAGTGCCCCACCACCGGCCACATCAGCAGCGTCACCGGGGCGCCCACCACGATCGAGTCGATGATCCTGGCGATCAGCCGGCGGCCGCGGTTGGCGAGCGGGGGCATGCCGGCCAGTGGGTCGGCCGCGCCCCTGGCGTCGCCGTAGGGGTTGGCACCGTAGGGCTCCTCGGGCGGCGGGGCCTTGGGCAGCTCCTGCTCGCCCCCGTTCCCCTCGGGCCGCCGGTCGGGTTCTTCCGGCGGGTCCGGCCGTGGCTCGTCGCTGCTCATGCCCCCCAGTGCACCCCGCCGCCCGGCGGCCCGCATCCGGGCGCCGGGCGGATGGATGACGGGCCCCGGCCGGCCGCGGCTCAGCCCTGGGGCTTGGTCACCGCCACGAAGGTGCGGGCGGCCTTGTCGTGCCAGGTCTGGCGCCAGGGCCGGTCGCGGGCGCCCATCACCAGGCTCACGATGCCCACCACCAGCAGCGCCAGCACGTTGTAGAGCAGCCAGCGCAGCAGCGACGCGCCGAACGACGGCTTCTCCTGCCGCTCCACGTCCACCACCTGGGCGCGGACGATGCCCTTGCCGAGGGTGGTGCCCCAGATCGCGGTGGGCAGCGCCTCGAAGAGCAGCCCGACGACGAGGAAGACGCCGAGGACCAGGGCGAGGTAGCCGCCGGTGGTGCCGTCGATCAGCCAGATCTGCCGGGTGACGCCGGCCTGCTCGGCCGCGTCGATCTGGTCCTGGATGTGGTCGCGGGCGCTGTCGACCAGCGGCAGGGCCACGGCGACCGCCGCGCCCACCGGCAGCAACGAGTCCACGATCCTGGCCATCAGCCGGCGGCCGAGGCCGGCCGGGTACTTCTGCCCCGGGTCGACGAACTGCCGCACCATGGTGAGCGGATCGCCCTGGTGGGACTGGAGGTAGGGCGACTGGCCGGCCGGGGTCGAGCCGGCCTGCGGGTAGCCGTAGCCGCCGGCGGCGCCCGACTGCTGCTGTTGTTGCTGCTGTTGTTGCTGCTGTTGCTGTTGCTGTTGCTGTTGCTGTTGCTGTTGCTGTTGCTGGGGGTAGCCGTAACCACCGCCGGCCGCACCCGGCTGCTGGGGATAGCCGTAACCGCCGGGGGCGGCGGACTGCTGCTGCGGGTAGCCGTAGCCACCGGGCGCGCCGGGCACCAGCACGCCCTGGCCGGGGCTCGGGCGGGTCGGCGGCACGGCGACAAGTCGGATCGTAGCCATGTCGTTCTGTGAGCCAAGGAGTTGCCAGACATAT
>NZ_BAAGPR010000218.1:0-5179 GCF_054783955.1 Streptomyces mayteni
CGGCGCCTTCGGCGCCGGTGGCGCCGGCCGGTGCCCAGGGGCGGCCGATCGGTGGTGGGGTGGGCGGCGGCACGACCGGCCCGCCACCGCCACCGCCGCCGTCACTGCCGTCACCGGTGCGACCGGCGCCTTCGGCGCCGCCCGCGCCGCCCGCGCCGCTCGCCTCGTCCGCCACGTCCTGGAGCCACTGCGGCGGCGTCAGCAGGAAGGACGTCGCGTGGAGGTCCACCCGCTCGTTCGCCGGCTCCGCCGGCCCCGCCGCGTCCTCGGGACCGCCGCCGTACTCCTCCTCGTACCGCTGGATGACCTCGGTGACCGGCAGCGCCGGCCACAGCGTGGTGTCCCCGCTGTCCCGCGCTATCACCAGCAGCCCGCCGCCGAGGGGGTGTCCCGCCGGGTCCTCGGCCCAGGCCACGAAGCCGAGCGCGAACTCCCGCACCCGCACCTCGCGGCGCGGCTCGCCGCCGGGGCCGCCGTTGACCCACCGGTCGGCGCGGTCCTGAGCCTGCGCGAACGTCACCATCCCGCTCACCCCTCCACCGGAACGGCGCGCGCGAAACCGCCGTCCACCATCAGCTTCGCCACCGTCTCCAGCTCCGGCGGGTTGCCGGCCAGTCGCAGCAGGAAGTCGTCGAAGTCGGCCCCGCACGGCAGCAGCAGCTCCGTGACCCGCTGGGCGATGCCCAGGCCGTCGCGGTCCCTGACGTCGTCGTAGGGGCAGAGCCAGACGGAGCCCAGGTCCTCGCCGCGAACCTTGACCGCGACGATCCCGCCGTGCACGAAGGCGACGCCCAGGTAGTCCTTGGTGAGGTGGTCCCGCAGGCACTTGTTGATGTAGACCACGTCGTTGACCGCCGCCTCCTCGCGGAGCGTGAAGAACGGCTGGTCGATCAGCAGGCCGAGCTCGGCGTCGAGCGCCACGCCGACCGGCGCGCAGCCGCCCGCGGCCTTGAGGAACGAGCGGTAGGCGTCGGGCAGCCGGTAGCCGAGCTTGTCCTCGGCGGACCGCACCCGGTCCTCGGGGACCGCGACCGAGTACGGCACCTTGAAGTGGACCGGGCGCGGCTCGGTGAGCGGCCGGGTGCCGCGCTTGCTCTGGTCGACGTCGGTGGTCGCCAGGCCGCCGTGGTGCCGCAGCAGCGCCTTGACCTCGACCGGCACCAACTCGAGGCGCCGGGAGTTCGCGACGTGGTGCCAGGTCCAGCCGTGCGGCGTGGCCACCGGCGGCAGGTCGGCCCACAGTTCGTGGCCGGCGACGTGCAGCGCGGCGTTCGCGGAGACGTAGTCCGTCAGCCGCAGTTCGTCGACCCCGAAGCCGTCCGGCGGCTCGGTGATCTCGGCCGCGGCTCTCGCGTACGGGGAGAAATCAGGGTAACCCTGTGCGTCCACCCGTATCCCCTGTGGGAAGCGGGCGGCTCGCACAGGGTCGGGAAACTGCACCACCTGTCCGGCATACGCCCGGTTCGGTGGGGTGGACTGCTGCCCGATCCGCCCAGTCATCATGGCGTAAACGTCCCCTGCCGCATTCATCACGCTGTACGCGCACAGCCTATGGGGTCGCGTCGACGGTGGCACGATCGTACTCGTGATAACGGATTCTCACGCCTCGGCGCCGGGCGAGCCCGGCCGACACCGGCGCGGCGCGGCGCCGCCGCCGCCCGTGCTGCTGCACCGCCGCGACGGCATCCTGCCCACCACCGCCGCCGCCCTGTCACTGCCGGAGAGCGGTGCGCTGACCGGCACCGCGACCCGCGCCGCCGAGGCGCCTGAGCTGCACCAGGTCGTCGAGGACGTCTACGACGCGCTCGGCCCGGCACAGCGCGAACGGCATCTGGGCCGCTGCCCCGAGGCGTCGCTGCTCTCCCGCCACCTGCACCAGGTCGGGGCCGCCGACCTGGCGGAGGCCAGAGAGGCGCTGCGGGACGCCGGCATCACCACCCGGCACATCCGTGAGGACGGCGACCCCGAGCACGGCAGTTACGCGCCGCACTGCCGTTCCTGCGCGGTGCTGATCGCCCGCCTCGGGGTGCGCAGCTTCAGCGCGACGCCGCTGGTCGACGACGCCGTCGGGGGAGCGGGCGGTCCCGCGGCCGGGGCGCCGTGGGGGGAGGTGGACGCCGAGGCGGCGCTGACGGCGGCCGGTTGGCAACCGGGGCGGCTGCACACGGCGCAGGCCGAGCGGTGGGCCGACGCGCTCAGCGGGCACCGGTCCCCGCACGGGCATCCGCACCACCTGTTTCCGGCCGCGTTCGAGGCATGGGCCGAGTTGGGGTCCGTGACGCTGCGGCCGACCGGCCCCGGTCTCGAACTCGCGGCCGGCACCGTGGTGATCGACCCGCTGCTCGGCCGGCACTGGGCGCGCACCCTGGGCGAGTTGGGGCGCGCGTTGGACACGGAGCTGTGCCCGCTGGGCGCCGAGGGCGGCGGCACCGCCCTGCTGGCGGTGGACCGGCAGGGGCGGCTCTACTGCGTCGACCACACGGGCGACTGGTATCTGGGGCACGACGTGCTGACCGGGCTCAGCACGTTACTGACCGGGATCCGCCCGCACCGTCTGGTGCCGCCCGACCTCGACTGAGGCCCTACCGGTCCGCCGGCCGTTCCGCCGGCCGTTCCGCCGGCCGTTCCGCCGCGCGGATCGTGTCGCGGTAGGCGCGGGCCGCGCCGCGCAGCGCGGTCTCCGGGTCGACGCCGGCCGCCTCCGCCTCGGCGGCCAGCGCGAGCAGGCGGTAGCCGTAGTCGCCGTCCCGCCCTGCCTGCTTGGCGGGCCCCGGCACCGGCAGGCCGGCGCGGCGGGCGCGGGCGGTGAGCTTGGCGGCCAGGGCGAGGCCGGGCTGGGAGAGCGGCACGCCGTCCGTCACCGACTCGCGTCGCTTCTCCGCGGCCTTGGCGGCGAACCAGAGCGCCTTGACGTCCTCGGGCGTCTCGGCGTGCGCGTCGCCGAAGACGTGCGGGTGGCGGCGGACCAGCTTGGCCACGATGCCGGCGGCCACGTCGTCGATGTCGAAGGGGGTCTCGGGGTCGTCCTCGGCGATCCTGGCGTGGAAGACCACCTGGAGGAGCACGTCGCCGAGCTCCTCCCTGATCTCCGCCGCGTCGCCCGACTCGACGGCCTCGACCAGCTCGTAGACCTCCTCGACGCCGTATCGGGCGAGCCCGGCGCTGGTCTGCGTCGCGGACCAGGGGCACTCGGCGCGGATCCGGTCCATCACCTGGACCAGGTCGAGCAGCCGCGCGCCCGGCAGGTCGTAGGAGCCGGGCAGCAGTTCGAGGGCGGGCAGGGCGGTGACCCGGCCTGAACCGGCAAGCGCCGCCAACTCCTCGGTGAGCCGCGGCTCACCGTCGGCGGCGGACAGCACCACCACGGAACGGCCGCCGGCGCAGGCCGCCACCAGCTCGGTGGCGGCCGGGTCCCGGGTCTCGACCGTGACGCCCGCGTCCTTGAGGTAGGGGAGCTGCGGGTGCCAGGCGTCCCGGCAGAGCACCAGGTCGGCGCCGCGCAGCTCCTGCCAGGCCGGCCAGGACAGCAGGCCGGGGGCCACCCGGTGGGTGGTGGTCAGCAGCACGACGCGGCCGGCGTCGCCGTCGCCCGCGGGCGTGCTCGTCTCGTCGTCGGTCGTCACGCGTTCGAGCGTAACGGGCCGCCCCGGCGGGTCAGCGCCTGCGCCGGGAGGGCCCACGCCGAGAGGGCCCACGCCGGGCCAGGGCCTACGCCGGGTCGATCACCGGCAGGTCGTCGACCTGCTCGCCGCTCCGCAGCCACGGCTCGTCCGCCGCGACCAGCATCACCTGGGCGGCGTCCCACTCGCCGAACCGCGGGTTGATGTCCACCCCGACGCGGTTCGCGGTGCGGGCCAGCTCGTCGATGAACAGCTGCTGGCCGTTCGGGTCCATATCGGCGCCGATCCGCTGGGCGAGGCCCTGGAAGAGCAGTTGGCTGCGGATCGTCGCGTCGATCTGGTCGTCGCCGGCCAGCGGGACGCCGCCCTGCGGCATCAGCGCGGCCTGCCGCAGCTGCTCCTCGCCGCCGATGTTGGCGACGACGTTGGCCCGCTCCTCCTGCACCTGCCGGCGGGTCACCTCGACGCCGGCGTCGGCGGCGGCCTGCTCCAGGACCTCCATGTACACCAGGGAGTTGACCGTCTGCTGGGTCAACCCGGCGCTGGTGGAGATCAGTTCGTCCGCGTTGGGCTGCTCGCGCTGGGCGTCGCGCACCGCGTCCACCTGTGCCTGGACGGTGGCCAGCGAGATGCTCCGGTCGCCCACGACGGCCGCTTCGCCGGGGTGGGCGTCCGTGGAACAGCCGGTCAGCATCGGGGTGGCGGCGAGCAGCGCGACGGCGGCGGCGGATACGGACAGCGCGGACGTACGGCGACGCTTCACTTGAGCACTCCCGTGTGCTGATGATCCGGTCGGTCGATGGCTGCTCGATCTTATGCAGACGAAGCGGCGAAGACCAGGTCATCGTCACCCGCACCGTGGGGGCCACGCCCGGGTGAACCGCCGGTGAACGTTCGGCGGCCCCTCACCATCCTGCCGGCGCCCTGCCCGCACCGACCGGACGCGGTGCCGCCGCGATGTGACCCTTCCCCTACGGGAGGGCGCACCCTTGGCCAGGGGTCCCCTAGGGGTAAAGCGCGACTTTCTCCGACCCCAGGGTCGTCCTTGGGGGCGACGCGGAGCCGCCGGGGGTTGCCTAGGCTCTGGGGTGAAATCGCGCAGGGGTCCGAAAAGAACCGAATCCATACTCTTCGCTTGACTCTCAGAAGGAGACGGAACGTGACAACGGCTGTAGTGAATCCGACGACCGGGGGCAGCGGAGGGCACTCGGCCGTGGCCGCGCGAGCGGAGGGCGTGGTCAAGTCGTACGGCTCGAACGAGACCCGGGTGGTCGCCCTGGACAACGTGTCGATCGACATCGAGCGCGGTGGCTTCACGGCGATCATGGGGCCTTCGGGTTCTGGCAAGTCGACGTTGATGCACTGTCTGGCGGGTCTGGACACGGTGACGAGTGGGCGGATCTGGATCGGGTCGACGGAGATCACCGGTCTCAAGGACAAGAAGCTCACCAAGCTGCGGCGTGACCACATCGGGTTCATCTTCCAGGCGTTCAACCTGCTGCCCACGCTCAACGCGATCGAGAACATCACGCTCCCGATGGACATAGCCGGCCGCAAGG
>NZ_BAAGPR010000219.1:0-5100 GCF_054783955.1 Streptomyces mayteni
CGCCGCGAGCCGGCCCGCGCGGAACGGGCCCGCGCGGTCGCCCGTCACCTCCACCACGGCCTGACGGCGGCCGGGCTGCTGGCGGCCCGCCCCGACGCCGCCGTGGTCGCCGTCCGCGCCCCCTCACCGACGACCGCCGTGCGATGGGCGGCCGACTGCCGCACGGCCGGCCTCGCCGTGGGCTGCTTCCGCCCGCCGTCCGTGCCGGACGGCATCTCCCGACTCCGCCTCACCGCCCGCGCCGACCTGACCGACACCGAACTCGCCCGAGCCGGCGCGGTCGTGGCCGCGACCGCCCCCACCGGTTGACGCCTCGACGGTTGCCGGCGACCAGAACCGGGTTCACCGTACGCGGCGCCAAGCGACCGCCGACCGACGCGAGGTGCGGACCGGCACGGCCGCCGCCGGCCGGCACGTAGCGGCTCCGGCGGCTGGTCGCGACCATCGTGATGGACACGACGCGGCCCCGGCACGGCCGTTGGGCCGCGAATCGCGTTGCCGTGGCACGATCCCCAGCGCCGGAGGCGGCGTGCGACGGGCGCGGGGTGCGGCCGGCCGCTGGTCGCGGCCGTCGTGGTGGACACGAGGCGGCCCCGGCGGTCGAACGGTTGGAGCGTTGCGGCCGTCGGCGGTCAGTCGGCGGTCAGTCGGCGGTCTCCGGATCGACGTCGAGCAGCCGCTACGGCCCGGCCGTGGCACGATCCCCAGCGCCGGAGGCGGCGTGCGACGGGCGCGGGGTGTGGCCGGCCGCTGGTCGCGGCCGTCGTGGTGGACACGAGGCGGCCCCGGCGGCCGAAGGCCGCACGTCGCGCCGGCCTTCGTCGCTTCCCGGCGCGGTGTTCGGCGTGCTACGCGCAAGCGGCGGTTGAACGGCCGGCGCGTCGTGCCGCCGGCCGTTCGGCCGCCACCGTCGCGGGGCACGATGCGGCCCTTCGGCGGCCGAAGGCCCGTATGCCACACCGGCCACGCCGGTTCCCGGGGCCGTGGCCCACGACGACGGCCTTCGCGTCGGGCTCTCGGAGCCCCGTTACCGGCGGCCGGGCGGTCGCGAAGCGGCACGCCACCGCCGGCCACCGCCGGCCACCGGCGGCGCGTCCGCGCCTGGCGCGTCGTGGCGGCGACGGCCGGCGATCGTCGGGTCACCGGCGGAGCCAACCGGCGGAGCCAACCGGCGGAGCCATCCGGCGGAGCGGGCCGCCGGAGCGTCACCGTGACAGCAGCTCCCGCAGGGCCGCGACCACCACGTCGGGCGCCTCCTCGGCCATGAAGTGGCCGCAGTCCACCGTGGTGTGCCGGAGCTCCGGCGCCCACGCGCGCCACAGCGCGGCCGCGTCGTAGCCGAGCGCCGCGCCCCAGTCCTGCTGCAGCACGGTGACCGGCATCCGCAGCACCGTGCCGGCCGCCCGGTCCGCCTGGTCGTGGGCCATGTCCACGCCCGCGGACGCCCGGTAGTCCGCCACGATCGACGGCACCGCCGCCCGGCACGCCGCGAGGTAGGCGGCCCGGACGTCGGCCGGGATCGCCGCCGGGTTCCCGACCCACAGGTCGAGGAAGTGGCCGAAGAAGTCGTCGGCGCTCGCCGCGATCATCCGCTCCGGCAGCCCCGGCGGCTGGGCCATCAGATAGAGGTGGAAGCCCACGGCGGCCGAGGCGCCCCGCATCACCTCCCACATGTCGAGCGTCGGCAGCACGTCGAGGCAGGCCAGGTGCGTGACCGCCGCCGGATGGTCGAGACCGGCGCGGAAGGCGACCAGCGCGCCCCGGTCGTGCCCGGCCAGCGCGAAGCGCTCGTGGCCGAGCGCCCGGGCCAGCGCGACCACGTCCGCCGCCATGGTCCGCTTCGCGTAGCCGCCCGCCACGGACTCGGCCGGCCGGTCGCTGGCGCCGTAGCCGCGCAGGTCGGGGCAGATCACCGTGTGGTCGGCCGCCAGCTCGACGGCCACGTGCCGCCACATCAGATGGGTCTGCGGGAAGCCGTGCAGCAGCACGAGCGGCGCGCCCCGGCCGCCGACGGCCACGTTGAGCGACACGTCGTCTGCGACGGCGATCCGCCGGTACTCGAAGCCGGGGATGACAGGTGCCATGGTGCGTTCCTCAGGGAGGTGGGATCGGTCGCCACCAGCCTCCCGGCACCGAATGAGCGATCGATGAGCGCGCGGTACGGTGACCGGGACGGGTGCGCCGGAGAGGAAGGCCGAGGGTGCGGGTCGACTTCGGGGTGCTCGGACCGGTCGCCGCCTGGGACGACGCCGGCGAGCCGATCGCCCTGCGCGGGCCCAGGCACCGGGCCGTGCTGGCCCGGCTGCTCGTCGCCCGCCGCCGCGTCGTCCCCGTCGACCGTCTGGTGGACGACCTGTGGACCGCGCCGCCCACCGACCCGGTGGGCGCGGTGCGCACCTTCGTCGCCGCGCTGCGCCGCGCGCTCGAACCGGACCGCCCACCACGCGCCCCCGCCCGGCTGCTCGTCACCGAGGGACCCGGCTACGCGCTGCGCGCCGAGCCGGCCGCCGTGGACGCCTGGCGGTTCGAGGACGCCGTCGCCACCGCCGCGACCCGACCGCCTGACGACGGCGCCGCCCGGCTCGCCGCGGCCCTCGGCTGGTGGCGCGGGCCCGCCTACGCCGAGTTCGCCGACGAGCCCTGGGCCAGGGGCGAACGCGCCAGGCTCACCGAGCTGCGGCTCGGCGCCGTCGAGCGCCTTGCGGAGGCCCGTCTCGCCCTCGGCCGGCCAGCCGAGGCCGTGCCGGAGCTTGACGCCCACGTCACCGAGCACCCCTGGCGCGAGCCGGCGTGGCGCCTGCTGGCCCTGGCGCTCTACCGGTCAGGACGCCAGGGCGACGCGCTCGCCGTGCTCCGCCGCGCCCGCGCGCTCCTCGTCGAACGCCTCGGCATCGACCCGAGCCCCGAACTGCGGCGCCTGGAGACCGACATCCTCCGCCAGGCCGACCACCTCGCCGCCGGCCCGGCCGGCGCTGACCGGGTCTGGGCGGAGACGGCCGCCGCCTACGACCGCGCCATGCCGGTCGGGGCCCGGGCCCGGCTGGAGTCGACGGTCGGGCTGCTGCGCGACCTCGCGGTGACCGGCGGCGGCGGGCTGCGGGCGGCGCGCCTGCACCGGGTGGCGGCCGTCGCGGCGGCCGAGGAACTCGGCGACCCCGAGCTGACCGCCCGGGTGGTCGGGGCCTACGACGTGCCGGCGATCTGGACCAGGGTGGACGACCCGGAGCAGGCCGCGCGGGTGGTGGCGACCGCCGAGCGCACCCTGGTCGCCCTGCCGCCGACCGGGCACGAAGCGGCCAGGTGCCGGCTGCTGGCCACCGTCGCCCTGGAGACGCGCGGCGGCTCCTCGCCGCGCGGGCCGGACGCCGCCAGGCGGGCCGAGGAGATCGCCCGCCGGCTCGGGGACCCGGCGCTGCTCGCCTTCGCCCTCAACGCCGCGTTCATGCAGACCTTTCACCGCACCGGGCTCGCGCCCCGGCGCGACGCCATCGGCGCCGAACTGGTCGAGCTGGCCGATCGCCACGGCCTCGTCACCTACCAGGTGCTCGGCCACCTCGTCCGCCTCCAGGCCAGCGCGGCCCTCGGCGACCTCGCCGCCGCCGACCGGCACGCGGCGGCCGCCGACCGGCTGGCGGCACGTCACGAACTCCCGCTGGTCGGCGTGTTCACGGGCTGGTACGCGGTCCTGCGGCGCGCCGCGACCGGCGCTCCGACGGCGTCCGTCGAGGCGGCCTACCGGGAGGCGGCCGGGCTGCTCGACGGCGCCGGCATGCCGGGGCTCGAACGCGGGCTGCTGCCGCTCGCCCTGCTCTGCCTCCGGGTGGGACGCGGACTGCCGCCGGCCCACGAAGAGCCCGCCGCCCTGGGCCCCTACGCGCCGTGGGCGCTGCCCCACCTGCTGCTCGCCGAGGGCCGGCGGGAGGCCGCGGCCGCCGCGTTGCGGCGGGCCCCGGAACCGCCGCGCGACCTGCTCTCCGAGGCGCTGTGGTGCCTGCTCGGCGGGGCGGCGATCGCCCTCGGCGACCGGGAGACGACGCGCCGCGCCCACGACCGGCTCGCCCCGGCGGCCGGCGAACTGGCCGGGGCCGGCAGCGGCCTGCTCACCCTCGGACCGGTCGCCGACCACCTCGCGGCCCTGGCCGAGGCGCTGCGCCGGAGCCGCTGAGCGGGCCCGTTGTCAGTGCCGCCTGCCACACTCGGCACGAAGCACGAGAGTCGGAACGAGTCGATCACGAAGGGGTGGTCACCATGTCGGCGGCACCCGTCCCCCAGCACTTCGCGCCCCGCTGGGGCGATGACACCAGGGTCCCCCCGCCGGCGGTCGGCGGCGAGCGGGAGACGCTGAGCGCACTCCTCGACTGGCACCGGGCCACCTTCGAGCTCAAGTGCCGGGGCGTCCCGCCCGAGCGGCTCTCCGAGCGCGCCGTGCCGCCGTCCACGATGTCCCTGCACGGCCTGGTCCGCCACCTGGCCGGCGTCGAACGCTGGTGGTTCCGCATCCAGTTCGCCGGCGAGAACGTGCCGCTGCTGTACTACAGCGACGACGACCCCGAGCAGGACTTCGACCGCCTCGACGGAGACCCGGGGGAGGCGTTCGCCGTCTGGCGCGCCGAGTGCGAGCGGTCCCGCGCCATCGTGGCGGCCGCGGCCTCACTCGACGTCACGGGCACCCGCCGCAGCACCGGCGAGCCCATCTCGCTGCGGAGGATCATGGCCGACCTGATAGCCGAGTACGCCCGCCACAACGGCCACGCCGACCTGCTGCGGGAGAGGATCGACGGCGTGACGGGCATGTGAGCCGGCGGCCCGGCCGGCGCGGCCGTCTCAGCGGGGCGCGGAGCGGGTCAGGAACAGCAGCTCGGTCAACGCCGCCGGATCGGCGGGGGCTTCGGCGAGGGCGCGCGGCGGCGGGCAGTCGCCCGCGGCGGTGAGGCGCCTGGTCAGCTCCCGGATCAGCTCGTGGGCCACCACCACGGTGGCGGTCCGGTCGGCGGCCGGCACCAGGCCGCGCGCGGCATCGGCGGCCGGCACGTCGAGCGCGGCCGCGGCGGCGTCGGCCAGCCGCTCGGCGTGGGCGTCGAGCCGGCTGCCCGTGCCGAG
>NZ_BAAGPR010000220.1:0-4967 GCF_054783955.1 Streptomyces mayteni
CCCGAGAGGGAACCGAAGGAAGCGTCCGTTCCTTGAGAACTCAACAGCGTGCCAAATAGTCAATGCCAGATTTTTTGAAGTTGGATCCATGATCCAAGCTTTCAGTGAAGCATTCACGGAGAGTTTGATCCTGGCTCAGGACGAACGCTGGCGGCGTGCTTAACACATGCAAGTCGAACGATGATCCGGTTTCGGCCGGTGATTAGTGGCGAACGGGTGAGTAACACGTGGGTAATCTGCCCTGCACTCTGGGATAAGCCTGGGAAACTGGGTCTAATACCGGATATGACCTTCGGTCGCATGATCGTTGGTGGAAAGCTTTTGCGGTGTGGGATGGGCCCGCGGCCTATCAGCTTGTTGGTGGGGTAGTGGCCTACCAAGGCGACGACGGGTAGCCGGCCTGAGAGGGTGACCGGCCACACTGGGACTGAGACACGGCCCAGACTCCTACGGGAGGCAGCAGTGGGGAATATTGCACAATGGGCGAAAGCCTGATGCAGCGACGCCGCGTGAGGGATGACGGCCTTCGGGTTGTAAACCTCTTTCAGCAGGGAAGAAGCGCAAGTGACGGTACCTGCAGAAGAAGCACCGGCTAACTACGTGCCAGCAGCCGCGGTAATACGTAGGGTGCAAGCGTTGTCCGGAATTATTGGGCGTAAAGAGCTCGTAGGCGGCTTGTCGCGTCGGTTGTGAAAGCCCGGGGCTTAACCCTGGGTCTGCAGTCGATACGGGCAGGCTAGAGTTCGGTAGGGGAGACTGGAATTCCTGGTGTAGCGGTGAAATGCGCAGATATCAGGAGGAACACCGGTGGCGAAGGCGGGTCTCTGGGCCGATACTGACGCTGAGGAGCGAAAGCGTGGGGAGCGAACAGGATTAGATACCCTGGTAGTCCACGCTGTAAACGGTGGGAACTAGGTGTGGGCAGCATTCCACGTTGTCTGTGCCGCAGCTAACGCATTAAGTTCCCCGCCTGGGGAGTACGGCCGCAAGGCTAAAACTCAAAGGAATTGACGGGGGCCCGCACAAGCGGCGGAGCATGTGGCTTAATTCGACGCAACGCGAAGAACCTTACCAAGGCTTGACATGCATCGGAAGCATCCAGAGATGGGTGTGCTCTTTGAGTCGGTGTACAGGTGGTGCATGGCTGTCGTCAGCTCGTGTCGTGAGATGTTGGGTTAAGTCCCGCAACGAGCGCAACCCTTGTCCTGTGTTGCCAGCGGGGCCCTTCGGGGCTGCCGGGGACTCACGGGAGACTGCCGGGGTCAACTCGGAGGAAGGTGGGGACGACGTCAAGTCATCATGCCCCTTATGTCTTGGGCTGCACACGTGCTACAATGGCCGGTACAATGAGCTGCGATACCGTGAGGTGGAGCGAATCTCAAAAAGCCGGTCTCAGTTCGGATTGGGGTCTGCAACTCGACCCCATGAAGTCGGAGTCGCTAGTAATCGCAGATCAGCATTGCTGCGGTGAATACGTTCCCGGGCCTTGTACACACCGCCCGTCACGTCACGAAAGTCGGTAACACCCGAAGCCGGTGGCCTAACCCCTTGTGGGAGGGAGCTGTCGAAGGTGGGACTGGCGATTGGGACGAAGTCGTAACAAGGTAGCCGTACCGGAAGGTGCGGCTGGATCACCTCCTTTCTAAGGAGCATCTTGACCCTTTCATCGGGGTCCAAGGGCCATTTCGCAGGCGAGTGTTCTGCGGTGGTTTGCTCATGGGTGGAACATTGACGGTTTTTGTTTGGCGCGCTGTTGGGTGTCTGAGGGCACGGCCGCTGTGAAAAGGCGGGTTTGTCTTCTTGTTGGTTGAGAATTGCACAGTGGACGCGAGCATCTGTGGCCAAGTTATTTAGGGCGCACGGTGGATGCCTTGGTACCAGGAACCGATGAAGGACGTGGGAGGCCACGATAGTCCCCGGGGAGTTGTCAACCAAGCTGTGATCCGGGGGTTTCCGAATGGGGAAACCCGGCAGTCGTTATGGGCTGTCACCTGCCGCTGAATGTATAGGCGGTGTGGAGGGAACGCGGGGAAGTGAAACATCTCAGTACCCGCAGGAAGAGAAAACAATAGTGATTCCGGGAGTAGTGGCGAGCGAAACTGGAAGAGGCTAAACCGTTTGTGTGTGATACCCGGCAGGGGTTGCGCAGGCGGGGTTGTGGGAGTTCTTGTGATTGTTCTGCCGGACAGTCGTCGAGTAAAAAATCGTAGGTGTAGGCGAAGGGCATGCGAAAGGCCCGGCGTAGAGGGTAAGACCCCCGTAGCTGAAATGTCTGCGACTCGATAGAGAGCCACCCAAGTAGCATAGGGCCCGAGAAACCTTGTGTGAATCTGGCGGGACCACCCGTTAAGCCTAAATATTCCCTGGTGACCGATAGTGGATAGTACCGTGAGGGAATGGTGAAAAGTACCGCGGGAGCGGAGTGAAAGAGTACCTGAAACCGTGTGCCTACAAGCCGTGGGAGCGTCGCATCAAGTACTTGTGCTTGGTGTCGTGACTGCGTGCCTTTTGAAGAATGAGCCTGCGAGTTTGCGGTGTGTTGCGAGGTTAACCTGTGTTGGGGAGCCGTAGCGAAAGCGAGTCCGAAGAGGGCGGTTGAGTAGCATGCCCTAGACCCGAAACGGAGTGATCTAGCCATGGGCAGGGTGAAGCGTGGGTAAGACCGCGTGGAGGCCCGAACCCACCAGAGTTGAAAATCTGGGGGATGACCTGTGGTTAGGGGTGAAAGGCCAATCAAACTCCGTGATAGCTGGTTCTCCCCGAAATGCATTTAGGTGCAGCGTCGTTTGTTTCTTGTCGGAGGTAGAGCACTGGATAGGTGATGGGCCTTACCGGGTTACTGACCTTAGCCAAACTCCGAATGCCGGCAAGTGAGAGAACGGCAGTGAGACTGTGGGGGATAAGCTCCATGGTCGAGAGGGAAACAGCCCAGAGCATCGACTAAGGCCCCTAAGCGTGTGCTAAGTGGGAAAGGATGTGGAGTCGCAGAGACAGCCAGGAGGTTGGCTTAGAAGCAGCCACCCTTGAAAGAGTGCGTAATAGCTCACTGGTCGAGTGATTCTGCGCCGATAATGTAGCGGGGCTCAAGTACACCGCCGAAGTCGTGTCACTAACTATGTTGGTGGGTAGGGGAGCGTCGTGTGTTGGGTGAAGCGGCCGTGGAAACGTGTTGTGGACGGCACACGAGTGAGAATGCAGGCATGAGTAGCGTTACACACGTGGGAAACGTGTGCGCCGATTGACTAAGGGTTCCTGGGTCAAGCTGATCTGCCCAGGGTAAGTCGGGACCTAAGGCGAGGCCGACAGGCGTAGTCGATGGACAACCGGTTGATATTCCGGTACCCGCCGTGAAGCGCCAGCGCTGAATCTTCTGATGCTAAGCCCGTGAAGCCGCCTGCTGAGTCTTCGGACGAGGTGGGAGTGGTGGAGCCGGTGACCCGAGGGGGTAGTAGGTGAGTGATGGGGTGACGCAGGAAGGTAGTCCAGCCCGGGTGGTGGTTATCCCGGGGTAAGGGTGTGGCCCGGAGGGTAGGTAAATCCGTCCTCCATTAAGGGTGAGACCTGATGCCGAGCCGATTGTGGTGAAGTGGATGATCCTATGCTGTCGAGAAAAGCCTCTAGCGATGTTTCATGGTGGCCCGTACCCTAAACCGACTCTGGTGGTCAGGTAGAGTATACCGAGGCGTTCGGGTGAACTATGGTTAAGGAACTCGGCAAATTGCCCCCGTAACTTCGGGAGAAGGGGGGCCGCTTCCGGTGATGAACCTAGCGTTCGGAGCTGGGGGTGGCCGCAGAGACCAGCGAGAAGCGACTGTTTACTAAAAACACAGGTCCGTGCGAAGCTGTAAGGCGATGTATACGGACTGACGCCTGCCCGGTGCTGGAACGTTAAGGGGACCGGTTAGCTCTTTCGGGGGCGAAGCTGGGAACTTAAGCGCCAGTAAACGGCGGTGGTAACTATAACCATCCTAAGGTAGCGAAATTCCTTGTCGGGTAAGTTCCGACCTGCACGAATGGCGTAACGACTTCTCGGCTGTCTCAACCATAGGCCCGGTGAAATTGCATTACGAGTAAAGATGCTCGTTTCGCGCAGCAGGACGGAAAGACCCCGGGACCTTTACTATAGCTTGATATTGGTGTTCGGTTCGGTTTGTGTAGGATAGGTGGGAGACTGTGAAGCTCACACGCCAGTGTGGGTGGAGTCGTTGTTGAAATACCACTCTGATCGTGCTGGATGTCTAACCTGGGTCCGTGATCCGGATCGGGGACAGTGTCTGGTGGGTAGTTTAACTGGGGCGGTTGCCTCCTAAAGAGTAACGGAGGCGCCCAAAGGTTCCCTCAGCCTGGTTGGTTATCAGGTGGTGAGTGTAAGTGCACAAGGGAGCTTGACTGTGAGACTGGCGGGTCGAGCAGGTGCGAAAGCAGGGACTAGTGATCCGGCGGTGGCTTGTGGGAGCGCCGTCGCTCATCGGATAAAAGGTACCCCGGGGATAACAGGCTGATCTTCCCCAAGAGTCCGTATCGACGGGATGGTTTGGCACCTCGATGTCGGCTCGTCGCATCCTGGGGCTGGAGTTGGTCCCAAGGGTTGGGCTGTTCGCCCATTAAAGCGGTACGCGAGCTGGGTTTAGAACGTCGTGAGACAGTTCGGTCCCTATCCGCTGTGCGCGTTGGAGTCTTGAGAAGGGCTGTCCCTAGTACGAGAGGACCGGGACGGACGAACCTCTGGTGTGCCAGTTGTTCTGCCAAGGGCATGGCTGGTTGGCTACGTTCGGGAGGGATAACCGCTGAAAGCATCTAAGCGGGAAGCTTGCTTCGAGATGAGGACTCCCACCCACTTGATGGGTTAAGGCTCCCTGGAGACCACGGGGTTGATAGGCCGGAGATGGAAGCCGTGTGAGCGGTGGAGTTGACCGGTACTAATAGGCCGAGGGCTTGTCCATAGATGCTCGCGTCCACTGTGAAAT
>NZ_BAAGPR010000221.1:0-4947 GCF_054783955.1 Streptomyces mayteni
CTGCCGGGGGCGCGGCCTGCGGCTGGCGTGCCGGCTGACGCCGAGGTGGCGCCCGATGGTGCCCCCGCCGGGGCGGCGGATTCGGCTGTGCCCGCTGCGCGGGCGGCTGGGGACGGCGTCGCGTCCGGCGGCGAAGCCGGGGCCGCTGGTGCGGCTGGGCCGGGCGGCGGTTCTGCCGCCGGCTCGGCCGACGCGGGCTCGGGGGCCTCCGGCCCGGAACAGGCCGGTGGGTCCGCCGCCGGGGCCTCGGGCCCTGGCGCCGGCGAGGCCGGCTGGGCCGACGGCTCGCCCGTGGCTGACACGGCCGCCGGGGCCTCCGGCCCGGACGCCGCAGGCGGCCTGGCGGCCCGGACAGGACCGGCCGTGCCCGGGCCGCGGCTTGCGGCCGACGCGGCTGACGCCGGGGCCCGGGCCGAAGGCCCGGAGCCCGTGGCCGGCTCCGCCGCCGGGGCGTTTCCCTACGGGGCCGCGTTGGCCGCCGCTTCGCGGCGGTTGCGGCGGGGGGTGGCGGACCGTGGGGAGCCGGTGTTGGCCGTCACCGACCTGGCGGTCGGGTTCGAGGGGCGGCACGCGGGCATCGACATCGTGGCCGGCGTCAGCTTCGAGGTGCGGCCGGGCGAAGTGCTCGGCCTCGTCGGGGAGTCGGGCTGCGGCAAGTCGCTGACCGCCCTCACCGTGATGGGCCTCCAGCCCCGCGAGGCCCGGGTGCGCGGCAGCGTCCGGTTCCAGGGGCGGGAGCTCGTCGGCCTGGCGGCCCGCGAGCGGCGCCGGCTGCTCGGGCACGAGATGGCGATGGTCTACCAGGACGCGCTCTCCTCCCTCAACCCCGCGATGACCATCCGCGCCCAGCTCCGCCAGCTGGTCCGCCGCGGCGGCCGCCGCACCCCGGCCGAGCTGCTGGAACTCGTCGGCCTCGACCCGGAACGCGTGCTCCGCAGCTACCCGCACGAACTCTCCGGCGGCCAGCGGCAGCGCGTCCTCATCGCCATGGCGCTCTCCCGCGACCCCCGCCTGATCGTCGCCGACGAGCCCACCACCGCGCTCGACGTCACCGTGCAGGCCCAGGTGATAGAGCTGCTGCTCCGGCTCCGCGAGGAGCTCGGCTTCGCGCTGATCCTCGTCTCCCACGACCTGGCCCTGATCGCCGACGTCACCGACCGGGTCGCCGTGATGTACGGCGGGCAGATCGTGGAGACCGGCGTCACCGCCGACCTGCTCGGCGCCTCGGCCCACCACTACACCCGCGGCCTGCTCGGCGCCGTGCTCTCCCTGGAGTCCACGGCCGAGCGCATGATCCAGATCCGCGGCGTCGTGCCGTCGCCGGCCGCCTTCCCGCCCGGCTGCCGGTTCGCGGACCGCTGCTCGTTCGCCGACGCGGACTGCGCCGCCACGCCGCCCGAGCGCCCGGGCGAGGGCGCGGGGCACCTCGTCCTCTGCCACCACCCGGCCAGCCCACCGAGCCCCGCGAGCCTCGCACCCGAGGAGGTGTCACCATGACCGCGACGACCGACCGGCAACCCGACGACACCACCGCCACCACCGCCACCACCGCCCTGATGACCGTCACCGACACGCACGTCGTCTTCCCGGCCAGAACCGGCGGCCTGTTCAGGTCGGACAAGGTGCACGCCCTCACCGGCGCCAGCCTCACCGTCGCGCCAGGCGAGACCGTCGGCATCGTCGGCGAGTCCGGCTGCGGCAAGTCCACCCTGGCCCGCGTCCTGATCGGCGTCCAGCGCCCGACCAGCGGCACCGTCGCCCACCGCGGCCGCGACCTGTGGGAGATGCCGCCCGCCGAGCGCCGCGTCACCGTCGGCACCCGGCTCGGCATGGTCTTCCAGGACCCGTCGACCGCGCTCAACCGCCGGCTGCCGATCCGCCGCGTGCTGCGCGATCCACTCGACGTGCACCGCCGCGGCACCCCCGCGCAACGCGCCGACCGCGTACGCGAGTTGATGTCCCTGGTCGGGCTCCCCGCCTCGCTCGCCGACGCGCTGCCCGGCCAACTCTCCGGCGGGCAGCGGCAACGCGTGGCCATCGCCCGCGCCCTCGCGCTGGAACCCGAGCTGCTGATCGCCGACGAGCCGACCAGCGCGCTCGACGTCTCCGTCCGCGCGCAGATCCTCAACCTCCTCCTCGACCTCCGCGAACGCCTCGGCCTCGCCCTGGTGTTCGTCTCGCACGACATCCAGACCGTGCGCCGGATGAGCGACCGCGTCATCACCATGTACCTCGGCCGCATCGTCGAGGAGGCGCCCGCGGCGCGCGTCACCGCGCACGCCCGACACCCGTACACCAGGGCGCTGTTCTCGGCGACGCCTGGACTGCTCGACCCGATCCAGCCGATTCCGCTGGTCGGGCCGCTGCCCTCGGCCGTCAGGCCGCCGAGCGGCTGCCCGTTCCGCACCCGCTGCTGGAAGGCGGACGAGGCGTGCGCCGCGTCGATGCCGGACTTCGTCGCCGACGAGGGCGACCATCGGTACCGCTGCCACCACCCGGTGCCCGGGGACGAGTCCACCAGCGGCCTGGTCCAGCAGGCCCGGGCGGCGCGCGGCGCCCCGCCCGTCACCTCCCTGGAGCGCACATGACCCTGCCCGCCGGCCGGCTGACCGGAGTGATCCCGCCCGTCTGCACCCCGCTCACGCCGGACGGCGCGGTCGACACCCGCTCCCTCGTCCGGCTGGTGGACCACCTGGCCGGCGCCGGCGTCGACGGCCTCTTCGTCCTCGGCTCCAGCTCGGAGGCCGCCTACCTGACCGACCACCAGCGCCGACTCGTCGTCGAGACCGTCGTCCGGCACGTGGCGGGCGGGCTCCCCGTGCTGGCCGGCGCCATCGACATGACCACCCCCCGGGTGCTCGACCACGCGGAGACGGCGCTGGCCGCCGGCGCGGACGCCGTGGTGGCCACCGCCCCGTTCTACGCCAGGACCCACCCCACCGAGATCGCCCGCCACTTCCACCGGATCGCCAAGGAGATCGGCGCCCCGCTCGTCGCCTACGACCTGCCGTCCTCGGTGCACAGCAAGCTCGACGCCGACCTGGTGCTCGACCTCGCCGCCGACGGCACGCTGGCCGGGCTCAAGGACTCCAGCGGCGACCAGGCCACGCTCCGCACCATCGCCATAAGCGCCCCGAACGGCTTCAGCGTCCTCACCGGCTCCGAACTCCTCGTGGACACCGCCCTGTTGCTCGGCGCCCACGGCGTCGTCCCCGGCCTCGGCAACGTCGACCCGCACGGCTACGTGCGTCTCGTCCGGCACGCCACGGCCGGCGAGTGGGGCCGGGCCAGGGCCGAACAGGAGCGGCTGCTCGGCCTGTTCGGCATGGTCGACGCCGCCCCGCCGGCCCGGATGGGCCGCGGCTCGGCCGCCATCGGCGCCTTCAAGGCCGCGCTGCGGCTGCGCGGCGTGATCGACCACGCCACGACGGCGGAACCACAGATCCCGCTCACCGACGACGAGGTGGCGCTGGTCGCCCAGCGCCTCACCGCCGCCGGCCTCGCCTGACCGCCCGCTACCTGACACCGACCCAGCGGAACTCGATCCGCTCGTAGGGACCCTCGTCACCCGTCTCGTACAGCACGCCGACCGTGTCCTCGTCCAGCTCCACCAGGTCCGAGTAGGCGGCGGGCAGCGCGGAGAGCGTGATCACCCGCGTGAAGGACCCGCCGTCGTCGTCGCTGCGCCAGACCGTGAGGGCCTCGCGGCTGTCCGGGTTCGACGGCCCCGAGAACAGCAGCGGCGCGTCCTCGCCGGCCGGCCGCAGCACGCTGCCCTGCACCACGGGCACGTCGTTCAGGCTCTCCTGGATGGTGAAGGTGCCGCCCTCCAGGCTCTCGCCACCGTCCGTCGAGACGGCGTCGGCCCGGTTGCCGGTGCTGGTGCCGTGCTGGTCGCGGGCGCTGAAGTAGACGCGGCCGTCCGGGAGTTCGGCGGCGGACGACTCGTTGGAGTTGATCACGCCCTCGTAGTCGGCGTCGACGTAGCCGACGCGCCAGCTCCGGCCGCCGTCGTCGCTGACCAGCGCGTGCGAGCCGTAGTACTTGGCCTCCTTGCCGGTGTCGGCCGAGCCGTCGGGCGGCGCGGCCGAGTGGTTGGCCGGCACCACGAGCCGCCCGGCGTGCGGCCCCTCGGTCAGCGCCAGCGCGTGCCCGGGCCCGGTGGCGTACCAGCGCCAGTCGTCCGCCTTGACGTCCTCGGTGATCTCCCGGGGGTCGCTGAACGAGCGGCCGTCGTCGTCGCTGTACTGCACGAACACCCGCCGGCTCTGCTCGGGCGTCACCACGCCCCTGACGATCTCGTCCTCGGTGACCTCGCCGCTGTTGTAGCAGGTGAGCAGCACGACCCGGCCGCTCTCCGGGTCGATCACCGGCGCCGGATTGCCCCGGGTGTCGCCGTCGCCGTGCGCGACCACGTCCATCCGCCCCCACGTGCGGCCGCCGTCACGGGAACGCCGCACGACGACGTCGATCTCGCCGCTGTCCCCGGCCCCGCCGACCCGCCCCTCGGCGAACGCCAGCACCGTGCCGTCCTGCGTGGTGATGGCGGCCGGCACCCGGTAGGTGTCGTAGCCGCCCTCACCCGACACGAACGGCACGGACGACACCCGCTCGGGCCCCGACCCGTCGGCCGACCCACCACACCCGGCCGTCACGCCGAGCATCGCCACCACCGCGACGCCGAGCACCGTTCTGTGCAAGGGACCCATCTCCCCATCACTCCCCACTCGCCACGCGCGAACGACGAACCGACGTCCCACGGTAGCCCGCCACCCTCAGCCGTGGGGGTCCCCCCCGAACGGAGTCTGGGGGAGGCTGGGACGTGCCCCCACAACCCCCTTCCGGCGGCGCGGCCCGAGGGGCGCGCAGCGCCGTACGCCGGCGGGCGGGGAACACGCCGGCGCGCCCGGCCACGGGCCGATCCGCGCGGCGGCCGCCGGCGGTGGC
>NZ_BAAGPR010000222.1:0-4859 GCF_054783955.1 Streptomyces mayteni
CCCACCTACCCGCTCTTTTGTGCGCTCCGTGCGGGGCGCGCCGGGCCGGCCGGCGCCTCGCGGCCCGGGCCGGCTGCCGCGTCGCGCGCAGCGCGAGAAGGGGCGGGTGGGCGGGGAGACCTCGCGTGGAGCGCCGGGCCCGATGCTTCCCCGCGCGGAGCGCGGGGCACCCCCGGCGCGGAGCGCCGAGGGACAGAGCCGCCGGCAGCCGGCGCCTTCCGCGCGAAGCGCGGGGAGCGCGGGGCCCCGCAGGGGCCAGCGGCCGCGCCGCGCGTCAGCGCGTGGAAAAGGGTGGGTGGGTGGGGGAAATCCTCGCGGTGCCGAGGGGGCCCGCGCCGTGGGACCGATTACCCATCGGGGCCGACCGCAGGGCAGGATGGTTCGTTACAACTTACAACCCGGGTTCGCGGAATAAAGCGTGGTGCGTCCGTGCTCCACGCTTCGGGAAACACTGGTGAGGCGGTAGGGGGACCATGGAACGCGAGAGCAGACTCCCTCGGTGGTTGCGTCGCGGGGCCAGGGAGGCCGCCGCCGGGGCAGCCGCGGCGAAGGAGAGGGAAGAGCTGCTGCTCGCCGCCGCGGAGGCCGGGTTTCCTCTGGCGCCGGCCGCGCATCCCGACGACTACGGGTGTTCCTGCGAACGCATCGGCTGTCCGAGCCCCGGCCGGCATCCCGTGTCCCTGGCCTGGCAGACGCAGGCCACCACCGACCGTGACCAGGTCCTTCGCTGGTTGCACGCCGCCCCGCAGGCGAACTTCGTGACGGCCACCGGCGAGTCGCACGACGTGCTCGACGTGCCGGCCGCCGCCGGCCGGGTGGCGCTCGAGCGGTTGGCGGAGGCCGGCACCGAGGTCGGTCCCGTCGCCGTCGTGGACGACCGGATGCTGTTCTTCACGGCCACCCGCGGCACCCCGGACGACGAGGACGAGTGGTGGCCGTGTGAGCTCGACTGCCATCCGGAGACGATGGACGAGCATCCGGGGCTCCGCTGGCACTGCCGCGGCAGCTATGTGCTGGTGCCGCCCTCCCGCACGCCGGGCGGCGCCCCCACCGCCGCCGTCCGCTGGGTGCACGGCGTCGAGCGGCCGTTGCCCGAGCCGCTGACGCTGCTCGAGGCGCTGACCGACGCCTGCGCGGCGCTGCCGGCGCCCGCCTGGCCCTGAGGGCCAGGCGCGACCCCCGCTACTCGCCGGCGACCGCCGTGGCGCCCCTGATCTGGCTCAGGATCTGCACGGGACCCTCGCCGGCCGGCACGTACGCAACCTGGGTGGCGACCCGCTCCCACGTGACGGCGCGCTGCGCGTCGCCCTCCATCAGGGCCAGCGTCGCCGGGTCCAGCTGAAGCACCTCGGCCGGGGACTCGCCCTCCGCCACCGTCTGCTTGCTGCCGTGCTGGGTGGTGAAGAAGACCAGCGCGCCGCCGTCGGCCGTGCGCATCGCGACCGGCGCGTACTCCTCGCCCTCGGCGGCCTCGTCGATGAACTCGGTGCGGAACGCGGCGCTGGCGTTGGACTCGGCCCGGCTCGCCAGGGCGTCGCTGGTGTAGCGGCCCTCGGCGAACTCGCCCGCCTCGCCCTGGCCGTTGCTCGACAGGTACTCGGCGTAGGCCGCGCTCAGCTCGCCAGGCGGCACGACGAGGTCGTCGCCCTCGTCGCCGGCGGCCGGGATGTCGACCAGCGCGCCGTTCTCCTCGTCGGCCAGCTCGGGGAGCTGGGCGCCAGGCACCTGCGCCAGGTAGGAGGCCCGCCAGTCCTCGTCGATGGCGTCGCGGGTGAAGACCAGCAGCCAGCGGCTGTCCGCCAGGTTGGTCCTGGCGTCGGCCACGAAGAACTTCGGCCAGCCCGCCTGTTCCGGTATGTGGTACTGGACGTCGCTGAGTTCGAGCGGCGTGAAGGACTCGGGCCCGTACGCCTCGGTGATCTGCTGGGTGATCTGCTCGTCGCCCCGCTCCTCGGCGTCGGCGATCGCGCCCGCCTTGGCGGTGAGCGTCGCGCCGTTGATGGCGCCGAGCCCGCCGGTCTCGACGGTGGCGTTGAGCTCCGCGTCGTTGGCCGGCTTCGCCTCGTTGTAGACCTCGACGTAGTGATCGAGGGCCGCCTCGGCCTCCTCGGTGGTGAGCGCGGGCACGATGGCCTCCTCGCCGTGCACCGTCATGCAGCCCGACAGGCTCGCCGTCAGTGCGAGGACTGCCGTCAGCCCTGCCGCGGTCGTCGACAGCCGTGCTCGCAGCCGCATCGTCGGTCCTCCCCGTTCTCGGTCACCTGTGGGCCCCACCGGATGGCCGCAGTGGCCCCCGCATGCTATCGGCCCATGCGATGATGCCACGCATTGTGGGGGACGCCGGATCCGGTGGCGAGTGTGGGTCGGGACAGGTGTCGGACAGGTGGGGACCAGGTGAGCGATGGTGGCTGAACTGAGCTACGGGGCGGCGCTCGAACGGCTGCGGGGGGCGCAGAAGACCGCCAAGGGCGTGTCGCTCTACTCGCGCTACGTCAACCGCCCGTTGGGGCGGCGGCTCGCCGCCGCCGGCTACCGGCTCGGCCTGACGCCCAACCAGGTCACGGTCGTCAGCGCGGTGTTCAGCTTCGCCGGGGTGGGCGCGCTGGCCGCCCTGCCGCCGTCCTGGCCGCTGGCGTTGGGCGTCTACGCGGCGCTGGTGCTCGGCTTCGCGCTGGACTCGGCCGACGGCCAACTGGCCAGGCTGCGTGGCCAGTCGAGCCCGGCGGGGGAGTGGCTCGACCACGCCGTCGACTGCGCCAAGATCACCGCGCTGCACGGCGCCGTGCTGATCACCTTCCACCGCCACTTCGCACTGCCGTCCGACGGCTGGCTGCTGGTGCCGCTGGTCTTCCAACTCGCCGCCGTACTGGTGTTCTTCGGCGGGCTGCTCACCGACAAGCTCAAGCCCAGGCGGGAGCCGGGCGCGCCCGCGCCCGCGCCGTCCAGGCTGCGCGCCGTGGCGCTGCTGCCCGTGGACTACGGGGTGATGTGCGCGGTCTTCCTGCTGCTCGGCGACGAGCGGGCGTTCCGCCTCGGCTACACGGCGCTGGCCTGCTGCTACGTGGCCTTCTGCGCCGCGTTCTCCGTCAAGTGGTTCCGCGAGCTGTCCGCCGTCAACGCGGACAGCGCGGCCCGCAGCTGAGTGCTCGACGTGTGCACCGTGTAGGGGAAGTAGACGATCTCGACGCCCACCGTGGCGAAGTCGCGCTCCAACCGCTCGCCGCGCGGCGTGCCGCGCCAGTCGTCCCCCTTGAACAGCACGTCGAACCGCACCTGTTGCCAGGTCTCCAGCTTGTCGGGCACGGTCTCCACGAACGCCGCGTCCACGAAGCGGATGCTCCGCACGATCTCCAGCCGCTCCACCAGCGGGATCACCGGCGGCCGCCCCTTGGCCAGTTCGGCCATCTCGTCCGAGACGACGCCGGCCACCAGGTAGTCGCAGTGGCTCCTGGCGTGCCTGAGGATGTTGAGGTGCCCGACGTGGAAGAGGTCGTAGACGCCGGGCGCGTAGCCCACGGTATGGCGGACGGCATGCGGCATGTCGGACGGAACCCCCCACTGGCCCGGTGCGGAAGAGGATGTCCCACCTTAGCTCCAAGTCCTCACAGAACAGGGCCAGATGCTGACGTCGTGTGCAAATTTTGGGGATAGGCTGAACGCTCGTCACCCACGGGGGAGGGAGATCAGGGGGAGGCCCTCTACGATGTGCGCAAGCACCATGCCCGACCGTGCCGCCGCGCATGAGCGGTTGCTGCTCGTGTCGACCAACTACGCGCCCGAGCAGGCCGGCATCGGTCCCTACGCCACGCAGCTCGCCGAGCACTGGGCCGCGGAACGCCAGGCCGAGGTCCATGTGTTGGCGGGCATGCCGCACTATCCTTCCTGGCGCATCGATCCGGCCTATCGCGGAAAGTGGCGCAGCGTGGACGCTCGGGCGGGGGTTCTGATACACCGCCGGCGGCATTCGGTGCCGCCGCGTCAGACCGCCCTGCGCCGCGCCCTCTACGAGGCCACGATCCTCGCCCACGGCCTGCTCGCCCCGCCCTCGATGGGCCGCCCCGACGCCGTGGTCGCGCAGGTGCCCAGCCTGGCCGGCGGGCTGCTCGCCGCCCGGCTCGCCCGCCGGCACGGCGCGCCCTATCTGCCCATCGTCCAGGACCTGATGGGCGCCGCCGCCGCGCAGAGCGGCATCAGCGGCGGGGGCCGGGCGGCCGCCGCGGCCTCGGCGGTGGAGCGCCGGATGCTGCGGGACGCCACCCTGGTCGGCATCATCCACGAGAGCTTCCGGGAGCGGGTGCGCGCGCTCGGCGTGCCGGACGACCGCATCAGGCTCGTCCCCAACTGGTCGCACGTCGCCGGCCCTTCGACGCCCAGGGCGGAGACCAGGGCCCGGCTCGGCTGGGCCGACGGCCGGACCGTGCTGCTGCACTCCGGCAACATGGGCCTCAAGCAGGGCCTCGACGTGCTGGTCGAAACCGCCCGCCACGCACCCGAGTTGCGGATCGTGCTGATGGGCGACGGCAACCAGCGCGAGCGGCTCGTCGAACTCGCCGCCGGGCTGCCCAACGTGGACTTCCTGCCGCCGGCGCCGGAGGCCGAGTTCCCCGACGTGCTGGCCGCCGCCGACGCCCTCGTCGTCACCCAGCGCGCCAGCGTCCTCGACATGAGCCTGCCGTCCAAGCTCACCTCCTACTTCGTCGCCGCCCGCCCGGTGCTCGGCTCGGTCGCCGCCGAGGGCGGCACCGCCCAGGAGATCCACCGGTCCACCGGGGGCCGGCTGGTCCCGCCCGAGGACCCGGCCGCGCTCGCCGTCGCCGGCGGCGAGTTGGCCGCCGCCGAGACCGCCGCCGACGCCGCGC